>CALZFR010000175.1 GCA_945648485.1 uncultured Eubacterium sp.
AATATCTTGTATTTTTTTCATTTTCAGATACAATAATTATATTGGTTTCTTTTGGATTACAGGTGTACTTTTAAATCATGTGCAGGAATATAAGGGGAAATATGGACAATACATTTACAATCAGACTGGCTGGACCTGAAGATGCAGTTAAGGTTCATGACATAATGGCTAAGGCTTATGAAAGCCTTTCAGACAAAAGCTTTTTCATATGTGATGATCTTCCATATGTGGAAAATATCATTAACAACCCGCAGGAGGGCTTTGCTCTTTTATGTATGGCTGATGATAAGCCGGCAGGAACGCTTCTTGTAAGGTTTCCGGGATTTAGGGAAGATAATCTGGGAAGAGACCTTTCGCTGGAGGAAGATAAGCTTATGAGTGTTGTTCATATGGAATCAGCAGCAGTGCTTCCGGAATTCAGGGGTAACGGAATACAGAAAAAGCTGCTGTTCTATGGAAAGGATTATCTGGCAGAGCATTTTCCTGACATAAGATATATTGCTGCCACAGTGGCACCTCTTAATATGCCAAGCCGTAAGTCTTTTAAGGCAGCAGGGTTTAAGGAGATGCTCACAAAGGAAAAATATAATGGACATATGAGGATAATTCTGCTTAATAATATGTAATGGGGATTAATATGCCAAATGTAATTGATTATATTGAATGGAGAGGAGACCTTACATTTAAGGAATCACCATTTAATGAGGTGGACAATATAATACTTTCCCAGATTGCTTATGTGGATTTGAGTGAAGTTGTGCCTGATGTTGAAAGCAGGTTATCTGTAACTTTGGAAAAGGCTTGTGACACATTTTTTCAATATCATGACGAGGAAGAACTTAAGGAAGTAAAGAGCTTTATCTGGCAGGCGCCATTTCTTATGAGGAAAGCCGCTTCCTGTGCAAGGTTTAGGGAAGTTAAGCTTTCCAGATACAGCTATATTGTGGATGAGGATATCCAGACACAGTTTGCTGCATTTACGGCAGACTTGGGAGACGGGACAGTGTATGTGGCTTACATGGGTACGGATGATACTCTGGTTGGATGGAAGGAAGATTTTAATATGAGTTTTCTTTCTCCTGTGCCGGCACAGACCATGGCACTGGATTATCTTAACACAATAGGAAGATTTATAAGAAAGAAAATCAGGGTGGGAGGCCATTCCAAAGGAGGTAATCTTGCTATATATTCAGGCATGTATGCCGGCAATGCGGTAAGAAAGAAGATTATTCAGATATATAATAATGATGGTCCCGGCTTTGATAAGGGGATTATAAACAGCCCGGAATATATACGGATAAAGCCGGTTCTTACATCAATTGTGCCATACCGCTCTCTGGTGGGGATGCTTCTTGAACATGATAATGATTATATGGTTGTATCCAGCAGTGAGAAGGGAGTAATGCAGCATGATGCCATGTCATGGCAGGTTAAAGGTGCTGCATTTGTTAAGGAAAGAGGCTTGAGCCAGTCAAGCAGGACTATGAATGAAACCTTAAGCAACTGGATTAACAGCATTGACAGAAGAGAAAGGGAAGAATTCGTGGATACACTGTTTGAAATTATCTCTGCCAGTGGCGCAACTACTCTTTCAGAAATACAGTCAGACAGACACGCCTGGGCAGGTGCATCCCTTAAGCTGTATGCGGGACTGCCTAAGAAGGAAAAGACAATGATGCGTAAAGTACTGCTTTCTCTGACAAATGAATTCGACAAGGCTGTCAGAAAGCAGAAGAATAATTAGAATAACTGGAATAACAGAATAATTAGAATACCAGATAAGTAGAGGAAGGATGAGAGATTAATATGATTAAGATACTTTTAGGAGCTGTTATTTTATTTGTGGTAATTGGGTTGTATGTAGTTGTTTCCTATATCCATGACAAGAAGATGGGGAAGGGCGGTGGAAGCTGTGACGGAAACTGTGCCAGCTGTGGTATGCATACCAGTGATTGTAACAGCAAACCTTTGAAATGAGGCCTTTGTAAAGTTTTATGACTTAAGATATCAGGAGTTTTCATGAGCGTTTTAGTTAGGGGAATATTTCCGTGTATCAACATTACATGAAAAGTCAAGTGGTAAAACTTGCCAGATTTCAGGATTATCAGAAAAACTGGAAATATATATTAACGCCAAAAGGTACTAAAATTATTGTATAAGTTTTTGCATACAAGTACTCGGAGGCGTTTTTTTATGGGTAAAATGGATGACAGCGTTGCAGGTTTTGGTAAGCGCATCAGGGCGTACAGGGCTGCTAATAATTATACCCAGGAACAGCTTGGCAATATGTTATACATCAGTTCAACAGCCCTTTCTAAAGTGGAGAATGGAAGAAGCTGTCCATCATTTAACATGATTCACTGTATCAGGGAAAAAACCTGCTGTAACGTTGACTGGCTTATCACAGGAGTTAAATCTGAAGCTGTGGAGCTGAAAGATTTATTAATAACATTTAATGCCTCCCCGGAAATGTACGAACAGAGCAGTGACAGAATAGTTCTGTATGGGGTGAATAATCTAAGAGCAAGACTCTTCCCCATACATGAGGATTCATTCTGGATGAAGGATTCAGACAGATATAACTTTAATCTTCAACTGGCAGAGCGTGTCTGTAGAGAATGTGATAATAAAGCAGAAGAAGGGCAGGTGTTTAATCTAATACGCAAAACCACAGGGCTTTCCATTAAAGAGATGGCAGAAATCCTTACAATTAAAAGTGACAGATACAGTTATCTGGAGAAGAATGGAAGACCCTCACTCCAGGAGATGATTAAATTATATGATATTTTAGGCATTAATCCGGGATTTGTGATAAGCGGCAGATGCCAGGATATGTCGGCGATAAGCGAAATGCTGAATATAGTCAAAGGAGGAAAGGCTTTAAGTGAGGGATAAGGCTGGTTTAGTCTACATTTATAAGAAAAACAGAAAGGTAGGGGTGATTCAGAAAGATTTAATAATGTATGTAAACTGTCATGGCAGAAATATACATATAGGTACGCCTATTATTGAGGTGGAGCATAACGGTACCTTGAAGGATGCAAAAGAAAAGCTTGGGGACGAACAGTTTGTCCAGGTAAACAAATCAGATTTAGTCAATTTAAAGTTCGTGTTTTATACGGATTTCTCTTCTGTAACTATGCGGGATGGAATGGTTTTTCCTGTAACTCCTGCCTATTCCAGTAATTTTAATTCCAGAATGTTAAATTATTATGTTAATAGGGAACATTTGTGAGAAAATGTTTTAATTTTAGAAAGAATTGTGTTATAGTAAGTATTATCTATTAATATGTAAGCCTGAATATGGATATGGCAAATGAGAAAACAACGTTTGGCAGGGCTGGATGGAGGTAGTGATGCTTAGCATATATAGAACAGACGAAAGTATAATCAAGAAGATGTCCAGCTTTGAGGATGGTGTATGGGTTCGCCTGGTTAATCCCACAGGCAAGGAACTAAAACAGGTTGCTGACCAGTACGATATTGAGGTTGAAGACCTGGCAACAGCACTGGATGAAGAGGAAAGCTCACGTGTCAGCCTGGAAGATGGATATACTCTTATTCTGGTGGACATACCATCTCCGGAAGTCCGTCATGAGAAGAAGATGTATACTACAATTCCTATGGGTATAATATTAAAGCAAAATGCAATTATTACTGTATGCCGTGAGGAATCGCCTGTGGTGGAGTATTTTACAAGGAATAAGGTAAAGGATTTCAGCAC
>CALZFR010000176.1 GCA_945648485.1 uncultured Eubacterium sp.
GCTCACTATATCATATGCCTTTTATTATCTTATTGCTACCAACTTACATATTGGATTTCCCTGGCTGGAAAATCTCTCTTCATATTCTGTCATCACGTTGCCTTCTACAAGCTTTTCATCATTATGAAGGTCATAGGTGCATACAGATAACTTCCATCCGGCTTCATTTACTTCCTCAACAGAGAAATCAAACAGTGGTCTGTTATCTGTCTTAAATTCCACTCTTCCGGTACTTTTTAGTATTTCATCATATCTGGCAAAAAACTGTCTTGATGTAAGTCTTCTCTTTGCATGCCTGTCCTTAGGCCATGGGTCCGAAAAATTCAGATATATCCTGTCAACCTCTTCCTTGCCAAAAACAGAAGTTATATTCTCCGCATCCATTCTTATGAATCTGAGATTAGGAAGACACAGTTCATCCTGCTTCTCCACTGCCCTTAACAGTACGCTGGAGTATTTTTCGATACCAACATAATTAATATCCGGATTCATACTGGCCAGCGTTGTTATGAACCGCCCCTTTCCCATTCCTATCTCAATGTGAACAGGGTTATTATTTCCAAATATCTGTGACCATGTACCAGCCATTCCCTCCGGCTCAGTATATACATACTCATTGGCATCCATTACATCCCTTGCTCCGGGAACATTTCTAAGTCTCATTATATCCTCATTTCTTAAGCGACAAAACTTAAGGCCGTCTGCCTTCGCTTAACATGCCAGACAGCCATCCGGGTAATTATAATCAATTTTCCAGAGTCATGTCAAATCACATAATCAGGCTTTACAATAAATGTTCTTTAATATAAAATTATTTGAGAATATGATTACTTCGACGCAAAAGCGTCTGCAGAATGGGGATATTATGATTAAACATATTGTAAATAAAATAGTTGCTAAGGGATGTGCCGTAATCCTTGCAGCGGTGACTGTTGGTACTACGGCTTTTGCAGGAATCAGTTTATCTGGTACAGAGGACTTCGCCAGCATCTCTGGCTTAAATGTTGTATATGGTGCTCCTGCTGACACATCCAGTGCTTCCTCAGTAGATGAAAATGGCTGGCCAGTGGCTCCAGAGATTGTGTCTGGAAGTGCCATACTTATTGATGCTGATACTGGTGCAATCCTGTATGACAAGGATTCCCACGCTATATCATATCCTGCCAGTACAACCAAGATTCTTACAGGACTGCTTACCATAGAAAACTGCAGTATGGATGAAATTGTTACATTTTCTAAAGAGGCTGCAAACTCTGTAACATGGGAGGATGCCCAGCTGGGTTCTAAGGCTGGTGAGGAGATGACTGTTGAACAGGTTATGTACGGAATGCTTCTGCATTCTGCCAATGAGATGGCATATGCTCTTGCAGAGCATGTTTCTGGTTCCCTGTCAGCATTTACAGAGATGATGAACGAGAGGGCAAAGGAACTTGGAGCTCTTAATACTCATTTTACCAATGCCAGCGGTCTTCACGACCTTAACCATTACACCACTGCTTACGATATGGCAATGATTGCAAGGGGATGCTACAACAATCCTAAGTTTGTTGATATTGACTCTACTTACACAACTTACACCATTCCTCCAACTAATAAAACTACTACAGCAAGGACTTTCAAGCACCGCCATCTTATGCTTAAAGGCAGACAATACGAGTATGAGTATTGTAAAGGTGGAAAGACCGGATTTACTGATGAAGCAGGATGTACTCTTGTTACATTTGCAGAAAAGGATGATATGAGACTTATCTGTGTGTGCTTTAAGTCAGACACAAACCAGCGTTTTATAGATACAAGAAATCTGTTTGACTGGGGATTTGCTAATTTCAAGAAAATTACTACCTCTGGCGGTGATTTAAGTTCACTGCTTACCAGCGACAGCTACTATGATTCACGGGTATTTAACCAGTATAACCTGGACCTTAATCTTAACGCTGCAACCCTCACTCTTCCTAAAGATATGAGTGTTGGCGATGTTAAGATTGACCTGGACAACAATTATAATCCAACCAGTAATAATGGAATATACACTGCAAAGCTTAATTACACAGCTAAGAATAATGTGGTGGGAATGGCTACTTTAAGAATATCTACTCCTGCTGACCTGGCTGCTTCAAGCAATCTCCCATATCTGACAGAAGCATCTTCCAAAGCTCCTTCTGCCAGAAAATGCGTTGTAATTAATATGTGGTACCTTATTATTGGAATCCTGGTTATTCTTCTCATTTACTATATTTCATCTTCTGTAAAGGAAAGTATGCGTCGCAGGAGAAGAAGAGCCAGAGCAAGAAGAAGAAAGTTACGGATGTAATTCTACGCCTTATATCCCCGGTTTGCACCGGCATCCAGCATTTCACTTGCCCCACCGCCATTGGAATATGTAAGTCCTGCGTATACCTGCTGGGTATTCTGCATAAGTGGGGCAGAATCGTCTGTTTTACTCACCTCATAAAATGATTTACGAAGCATGGTAAGCATCCTCTCGCAGGATTCAAGAAGCTTCATATAACCTGCTGTACTGCCTTCATGCTCTGTCCTCCTGCTACTGGCACTGATAATGTATCTCTCCACTACCATATACACATCAAACAGCTGTGATGATATGTCATAGCTCATATCAAGTGACGAAACAAGCGTGTCGATAACACGCTTTGCATTTCTCAGATTCTGCCTGTAGCTGTTAATATCCTTGTCTTCTTTTGCATCCTTAATATACTGTATCGCCATATCAAGAGTAATCACTACTAATTCTGTTCTGTTTGCCTGTGAAATCCTGTATGAAAATGTCTGTATATCGTCCTTTTTCATTATAATCTCCATTCCATAGACACTTTTACGCTGGAAAATACGCTATCAGTCTTATTTTCCACTACTCCGAAGCTGCTTATTACTGTAAAATCTGAAGTACTGTAGAAGGTCTCTCATTAGCCTGTGAAAGAATTGAAGTGGCAGCCTGTGTAAGCACAGTCATAGATGTGTAATTAGTCATCTCCTCTGCCATATCAGTATCCATCATGGTTGAAAGGGCACTTTCTGCATTCTCAGTTGAAACACCTAAATTATTTCTTGTATGCTCAAATCTGTTAGAATAAGCACCTATCTTGGAACGCACATCATTAACCCTGCCGATGGCAACGTCCACCTTGGCTATTGCCTGCTGTGATGTAACGCTTGTCATAACATTTATAGTATCAGTTCCTAATGTGTATGAAGTAACAGCAGGAATATCAATAACAATAACCTGGTCCTGGTTAGCACCAATGTGGATACTCATTCTTCCCACATCAGTAACTTCCTGTTCGATTTTCTTCTCTGATGTAGATGTTGCTGACGGATTAAGTCCTGTATCGTCAAACTTGGTTCCCGCAACATTTCCCGGAACATCAAATTTAAACTCTCTGTTATTAACATCATTAATTGTTATAACTGTACCTGATGTTGATATAACAGCACTGTTAGAGAATCCAACTCTCTCACCACTGTCCTCTGTGAACTTTGCCTGTACATCACTGCCCTGTGCCTGGATTCCCTTATCAGCA
The DNA here is from genome assembly GCA_945648485.1 of uncultured Eubacterium sp. GTDB lineage: Bacteria > Bacillota > Clostridia > Lachnospirales > Lachnospiraceae > Lachnospira. Next base: position 3,540 of record CALZFR010000176.1, read on the forward strand.
GAATCCGGTCTGACGTAAGCTTTGTCTAATCCTAGTTTCTGTGCAAGCTTCTGATTACTGCATGTTATATCAAGGCTCATATCAGAACCATATTCATTTGTCATAAATACAATTTTATTACCTGTATATGTTGTGGCTGGCTCATATCCTGCATATTCTGTTCCCTTGCCGGTTGC
>CALZFR010000177.1 GCA_945648485.1 uncultured Eubacterium sp.
CACCTGACATTCCAACAACAACCTTTTTACCCATACTAATCCCAATTCCTAATCTATTCTATTATTTCACCTGTCACGCATAGATATCCAATATGTTTTCACTGAACCCTGATTGTATCCCATGCTATGCTCTTAATCTCCTCCCAGTGTGAAGCTGAATCCTCATCATATACGCCTATAACTCTGCATCCAGCAGCAATTCCAGTTTTAACTCCATGAAGAACATCCTCATATATATACGTATCAGATGGCTCAAACCCCATAATCTCGCATACTTTTCTGTACCCAGCCGGGTCTTTTTTGTTAACTCCCAGACTATAGGATGTTGTAATCATGGAAATACAATGTGAAAGTCCCATTCTCTCAATGGCATCCTTAGCACATTTCTCGTCAGAATTAGTAAATATACACATTCTGCTCTTATTCTCATACTCCTTCAGAATCAGCCTTCTCATTCCAGGCTTCATAGGAATATCCTTGGCATAATGTTCCCCCATAATATCAAGGACTTCCTTCTTCATATCAGATATTGGAACATCAATCTTTAATACATCCTGAAAATATCTGCCACATTCGTTAAGATCCATTGTATAAGTTACATCATAGAAATCCTCTGGAATAGCCGCACCCTTTGAAAGTGCATATTCACCGGATACTCTTCCCCAGAAAGGCATGGAATCAAACAGTGTCCCGTCCAGGTCAAATATTATATTCTTTCTGCTGTAAGAAAAAAGTTTCTCCGCTTTTGCACGAAGCGTGGCTGTTGCTGCTCCGGGATTATCACTGGCAAATATGGCAGATACAACCGCCACTCCTGAAACACCTGTATTCTTAAGATAATCCATATTGTCATAATTAATTCCACCTATGGCAACTACAGGAATATCAACACTATCTGCAATATCTACAAGAAGTTCTTTCGGCATATACACAGCATCGGATTTCGTTGTTGAGCCAAATACTGCCCCAGTTCCAATATAATCTGCTCCCAGAGCTTCTGCCTCCTTTGCCTGCTGTACAGTTTTGGCAGTCATACCTATTATCTTGTCAGAACCTAGTATAGCTCTGGCTTCACTGTAAGCTGCATCTGACTGTCCTATATGAACCCCGTCCACATCAGCCTCTTTTGCTGCCAGAACATCATCATCTACTACAAATGGTACATTATATTTTGCCGCAACCGGTTTAATAAGCATTGCTTCCCGGACAAGCTCCTCATGAGTGGCATCTTTGTGCCTTAACTGCAAAAAAGTAGCACCGTTTTTTAATACATCTTCCACCTGGCTTACAAGGCTTCTTTCACCAAGCCATCTGTTGTCAGTCACTGCGTACAGCAGCATATCTTTATATCTAACCTTCATAATTATAATAATTCTAAATTCTAAACCGAATTATCCTCCTGATAGAATATTATAGCCTCCTATTCCTACTTTTGCAATATGAATAATGATATTAAATAATTGTTCACATTCCACCTGTTATATGCTAGAATGTATGGAGTTTTATGCAGCAGGAGCGAGCGAAACATAAGAAACCGGAGATATTATGACATGGCAAAGGACTTAACCACAGGAAAGATAACACCACAGCTTATTAATTTTACAATTCCCCTGATACTGGGAAATATTTTCCAGCTTACCTACAATGCAGTGGACAGTATAATTGTAGGGAATTTTGTAGGAAAGGGAGCATTGGCTGCAGTTGGTATATGCAATCCCATAACAACTCTTTTTATTCTTCTCCTTAATGGTCTGTGTCTTGGTGCCAGTATTCTTATGGGAAATCAGTACGGAGCAAAAAACTATGACAAACTCCACAGACAGATAAGTACCACCATGATTTCCGGAACAGTCTTCTCCCTGCTTTTATCCATAATATGCATAATATTTGCAAGACCTTTGCTTTCACTTATGCAGGTAGACCCACAGATTATGGATATGACAGTAAGCTATTTAAGGATTATATTCGCGGGTCTGCTTTTCACATATATGTATAATTGCTTTGCCAGCACATTACGTGCTCTTGGTGACAGCAAATCTCCTCTTTTATTCCTGATAACCAGCTCTATCGTTAACATAATAGGAGATCTTTTCTTTGTAATTGTACTTAATATGGGAAGTGAGGGATGTGCCATATCTACAGTATTAAGCGAGGCAATTTCCTGTGTTCTGTGTATCATATACATTCAGAAAAAAGTGCCTGTTCTCCAGCTTGGCAGAAAATGGCTGGTTTTCGATAAATCCCTGTTGACAAAAACAGTGTCCTATGGCTGGGCATCTGCAATGCAACAGGCAACTGTACAACTGGGAAAACTTGGAATACAGGCTATTGTTAATACCATGGGAGTATCTGTTTCTGCTGCATTTGCGATAGTTAACAGAATTGACGATTTTGCTTATACGCCACAACAAAACATTGCCCACGCAATGACATCACTTATGGCACAGAGTAAAGGTGCCGGAAAGAGGGGGCGCCTCAAAGAAGCATTCCGATGCGGTATGCGTATAGAATTCGTATATGCCTTAATTATATTTTCAGTATGTTTTTTCTTTGCAACACCACTTCTTAACCTGTTCACAAAGGACACAGAAGTTATTAACCACGGCGTAAAATACATGAAACTCATAGCTGTTATGTATTTTCTTCCTGCAGCCACCAATGGTATCCAGGGATACTTCAGAGGCATTGGAGATTTGAAGATTACCCTTATAAGCAGCTTTATCAACATGGGGGTAAGAGTACTTGCAGCTGCAATTCTGGTCTTTTGCTTTTCATTTGAAATTGAAGCACTTCCATATTCATACCTGGCAGGCTGGATTGGAATGCTTGTTGCAGAGTTTCCTCTTCTTGTGAAGAGTTATACTAATTATGGAAAAGAGAATTAACGATTCTTTCCTTAAACAAGGCAAACCTTCCCTGCTCCGAAGGAACAAACCTGTCAGATTCAATCAGATTAATAAACTCATCCTCCGGAAGGAATTGGGAATCCATGGTCTCCCCCAGTTGAAGATGAACTGCTGTATCCATGGTAGTCTCTGCCCGGAAAGCATAGTATATACAATGTCTTTCGTCATCACGGTAATGATACATAAGGAAAAGAGATTGTTCATCAACGTCAATTCCCGTCTCTTCCCTTAATTCACGACATGCACCCTGGGCAGTTGTCTCTCCGGCAAGAATTGAACCTCCGGTCACCTCCCATTTTAAAGGATAAGTTTTATTTCTTGAACGTTGTGTTGTAAGTACACAGCCATCTTCTCTTCTTGTATAGATAACTACAGCAATATGGTATACTCCGTCATCCAGTGATTTTGCCATACTTCTTGGAATCTCATATCCAAGCTTATTCTCATCCTGGTCATAGGCATCCCACATTTCTTCGTTGAGCATCTCCACCGAGCTTTCATAGAACTGCTCAATAAAATATACCATTTCCTCAATCTGTTGCTTGTTATACGGTGTATTATCCGGTGCAATGATCCATTTTTCTTCACAGGGATTATTCCTGTGAATAATGGCAATCTTGTGGCCTGTAAAATGTTCAACTGGTGTCTCTAATCCTACAATAAATGCCCCCTGTGGTTCACCATCCTCTGTGGTGATACCGTTAACATATCCATAATTCAATGAATAAACTATGGAAGGGTACTCAGGGTGGGAAGTACCAACCGGTCTTACCACCTCAACAGAATATACATCATCCGAATC
>CALZFR010000178.1 GCA_945648485.1 uncultured Eubacterium sp.
ACATGACGCTCAACTCTTAATGACAGAGTCTCAAGTCCCTGAATGAATATCCATGAAGATATTGGTGATATTGTAGCACCTGTATCACGAAGAAGAATAGCTCTTATTCTTGTAATAAATGCAGCTGGACCGGCAGCGTCTACAAAGCTTATTCCATGATAACTTTCATTAGGCTCTGTAAACTGTGGGAATTTTCCAGATGCCTTCCAGTCAAACTTACCAGCATCAATTATCACACCACCTATGGTTGTTCCATGACCACCAATAAACTTGGTTGCAGAGTGAATTACAATATCAGCGCCATACTCAATTGGTCTTACCAGATATGGTGTGGCAAATGTTGAATCAATAACAAGAGGAATGCCATGTGCATGGGCAATCTTTGCAACAGCCTCGATATCTGTAACCTCTGAATTAGGATTACCAAGAACCTCTATGTACAATGCCTTAGTATTATCCTGGATTGCATTTTCAAAATTCTGTGGGGCAAGAGGGTCAACAAATGTGGTTGAAACTCCAAAGTCAACAATTGTATGAGCAAGATAGTTATATGTTCCTCCATATATATTCTTAGCTGCAACAATATGGTCACCTGCAAATGCAAGATTCTGAATTGTATAAGAAACTGCTGCCGCACCGGATGCCACAGCCAGAGCTGCCACACCACCTTCAAGAGCTGCAATTCTTCTCTCGAACACATCCTCAGTAGGATTAGTAAGTCTTCCATAGATATTTCCAGCGTCCTTTAATGCAAATCTGTCTTCTGCATGCTGTGAATTATGAAATACATAGCTTGATGTCTGATAAATTGGAACTGCTCTTGCATCTGTTGCTGGATCTGCTGATTCCTGTCCTACATGTAACTGTAATGTCTCAAATTTTAAATTTCTGTCTGAATAATGTTTCTTTGCCATAACTTATATCTCCTTTTCATATCGATTTACTAGAATTAACTTGTTGAGATTATAGTATATCTGTTTCCTAATATTTGCAAACACATAAAAATTATAGCCAGTTATAGGCATCACCTATAACTGGCCATATGTGCATATATAATACTACAATTATGATTTATCCATGTTTATTCAGTTTTTGCAGCCAGCTTTCCGGCTGTGAATCTTGAAAGCATATTGATTAACACTACAAGCAGAAGAAGCACCACTGCGGTAGCATAAGCCTGGTTAGTGTTAAATCCTTCTCCTGAAAGCATATACATATGGACTGACAATGTTCTTGCTGAACTAAATATATTCTGGGGAACCTTTGCCATTGTACCAGCTGTGTATATAAGAGCTGCTGTTTCCCCCACAATTCTTCCTGTTGCCAGTATTACACCGGAAAGTATTCCGGGAACTGCTGATGGAAGTACTACTCTGAATACTGTTCTAAGCTTACCTGCTCCCAGTCCAAAGCTGCCCTCCCTGAAACTGTCCGGCACAGCTAGAAGCGCCTCCTCCGTTGTACGCATTATTGTTGGGAGGACCATAATCGCAACAGTTAAGGCACCTGACAGCAATGACAGTGATAAATGGCAGGCAGTTACGAAAAACAGCATACCAAACAATCCGTACACAATAGATGGAATTCCAGAAAGTGTTTCCGCAGTAACTCTTACTACTTTAACTATTTTATTGCCTTTCTTCGCATATTCCACCATATATATTGCTGCAAAGATACCAAGAGGTGCTGCAACCAGTAAAGCAAGTACTGTTAAAAGCACCGTATTAATAAGTGAAGGAAGCATTGATACATTTTCTGAGTTATATTCCCAGGCAAAAAGCTCTGGAGTAAGATAAGGAACTCCCTTAATCAGAATGTAAACAATAAGGAACAGCAACGCAGCTACTGTAATAAATGCAGCCAGATTGGTCACTATAAATACTCCAAAGGAGGCAGGATGTCTTAAATATATTTTTAATTTATCTTTCATAATATTCCTCGTTTCTGATTAATTTGTTCCTATTATTCAATACATATGTTGAATTCATCTATTCTTTATCCCTGTTCTTTAAAATTGAAAACAAAGTATTAATTATCAAAATGAACACAAACAGAACCACTCCTGTGGCAATCAGTGCTTCTCTGTGAAGGTCCGTTGCATATCCCATTTCCATAACTATGTTGGATGTCATTGTACGTATTCCCTCTAATATACCCTTCGGCATACGTGCCTGATTACCTGCAACCATAATTACTGCCATAGTTTCACCGATAGCACGACCAATTCCAAGCACAATACCAGCCATTATACCCGACTTTGCGGCTGGAACCACGGTACAGAAAACGCTTCTCTCATGAGTCGCACCAAGGGCAAGGGCACCCTGATAGTATTTTTCAGGCACAGCCCTTATAGAAGATTCTGACACATTAATTATTGTTGGCAGTATCATGAATCCAAGCAAAATAGAAGCTGTAAGGATGCTGTTTCCATCTCCTCCAATATTATTACGTACAAAAGGAACAATCACGCACAAGCCAAAGAAACCATATACTACAGATGGTATTCCAGCCAGCAGATCTACCGCAGGTTTTATAATCTTGTACAGCTTTTCAGGACAGAACCTGGCAAGATACACTGCCGTCAGAATTCCGATTGGAACACCTATAATAACCGCTCCTGCTGTGATGTATATACTTCCGATTATCATTGGAAAAATACCAAATACTTCGTTGCTTGGTTTCCACTTCTGTCCAAAAATGAAATCAAAGAAGCCGATTTTTGTCATGGCTGGAATGCCATTTGCAAAAAGAAATATGCATATTAATGCCACTGACAGGATTGATACACAGGCACACAGCATGAACACTACTTCCATAACTTTTTCTTTAACATGAGATTTATTCATACACTTACAACTTCCCTTACTAATCTGCTTAATAAGCCTGCATATATTATTAAATATATGTCAGGCTTAATTTATGTGGAAATTCTTACTTTACCTGGCTCCAGTCTGTAACCTTACCTGTAAAGATTGACTTAACCTGCTCTGATGTAATGCTGTCTAAAGAATTATCTTTGTTAACAATAACTGCAATACCATCAATGGCAATCTTAGTACCCTTAAGTCCCTTAGACTTTTCACTATCCTTAAGCTCTCTTGATGCCATTCCGATATCAACAGTTCCATCACCAGCCTGTGTCATACCAGTTGTTGAATCGCTCTGCTGAAGTTCAATTGTAACATTGGCATTAACCTTCTTGTATGCCTCAATCAGCTTCTCCATTACAGGTGTAACTGATGATGAACCACCAACTACAACTTTTCCAGAAGCACCACTAGACTTGAAAGCACCTTTGTTGCCTTCTGATATGTATCCCTTGTCTTCAACAACCTTCTGGCCTTCAGCACTCAAGATAAAGTTAATAAAATCTGTTGCTGCCTCACTTACGCTTTCCTTTGTGGCAATGTTAAATGGTCTTGTAACCTTATATGAACCACTCTTTACATTTGCAACTGTTGCCTCAGCTCCATCTACCTTTAATGCCTTAACTGATGAATTAAGAGCACCTAATGATGTATAACCGATTGCTGCTGGATTTCCAGCTACAGTCTGCATCATTACTTCTGTGCTGTTAGTAATATTGGCATCCTCTGTTGTATTATCAATCTTCTTTCCGCTGGCATCCTTCTCCTCAATGCCAAATAATTCAATAAA
>CALZFR010000179.1 GCA_945648485.1 uncultured Eubacterium sp.
ATTTCTTCGTTGAGCCTATTGTTATGGCACAGGACGGTTTTAATGCATCAGTTGTTCGTATGATGAACCAGATGAGCTGTTATATTGATCAGAAGGATAAAGAAATTGAGGAATTAAAAGCAAGGATTTCTGAGTTGGAATCCAAGTCAAATAATCAGTAAAGGACTATCTGTATGAGAGTTATCCAGTTGTTATCCACCATTGCCAATGGTGATGCTGTAAGTAATGATGCAGTTGCGTTGGAGAAAGTAATAAAGAGCATGGGTTATTCAACCGGCATATATGCAGAAAGCATAGTGTCTAATGTTAAGAGGGGAGTTGCCCAGCCTGTTGAGAAGATTGGGACATTGGACAAATCGGACGTGCTCATATATCATTTTTCTACAGGAACAAAGCTTAATTATGATATAGCAAGATATCAGTGCAGGAAAGTAATGATATATCATAATGTGACTCCGCCGGAATTTTTTAAAGGTAATGATGAACGATTCAGTCAGATATGTGAGTATGGACTTGAGGGGGCGAGATTTCTTGCAGATAAGATGGATTATTGTCTTGCTGTATCCACATTCAATAAGAATGACCTGATTAATATGGGATACAAGTGTAAGATAGATGTGCTTCCTATTGTTATTCCAATGGATGATTATAAGAGAAAGCCATCACGGCATTTTATGAAGGACTTCAGGGATAAGAAGACTAATATTCTATTTACTGGAAGAGTTGCGCCTAATAAGAAGCATGAGAATGTCATCGCAGCATTCTATTATTACAAAAAGCTGTATAATAAGAATTCCCGGCTGATTCTTGCCGGCTCTTACAGAGAAGAGGACAGATACTACTTAAGACTTAGACAGTATGTGGAGCGTCTGGGAATGGGAGAAGACGTTGTATTTACCGGACATATTAAGTTTGATGAGATACTGGCGTGTTACAAGCTGGCAGATGTGTTCCTGTGCATGAGTGAGCATGAGGGATTCTGTGTTCCCATAGTCGAGTCCATGATGATGCAGGTACCTGTTGTTGCTTACGGCACAACCGCAATTCCTGAAACCATGAATAATCAGGGAATGATACTTGAAAGCAGTGACCCTTTAGTTGCTGCGGGATGTATTGACAGGGTAGTGACAGATAATAATTTAAGAAAAGAGATAATAAGGCTTCAGAATGAAAGGGTAAATGATTTCAGGTATGAAGCTATAGCAGATAAATTCAAGAAATATTTAAGTTCATTTATTGATGGTGATTAGTTATGAAAAAGCTGGGTTTTGTTATTCCGTGGTACCACAAGGACATCAGAGGTGGTGCAGAGCTGGAATTAAAGGGAATAGTTGAACATCTGCATAAAAAAGGTGTGGAGCTGGAGATTCTTACAACCTGTGTTAAGGAATTCGCATCTGACTGGACTGAGAATTATTTTAAGGAAGGTCTGGAAGAGATAGATGGAATTCCTGTCAGACGATTTAAGGTAAGACAAGGTAATATGAATCTGTTTCACAGCATTAACGGCAAGCTGTTGCGTGGTGAGAGTATAACATATAATGAGGAAGAGACATTCTTAAGAGAGATGGTAAACAGTCCTGCATTATATGAGTACATCAAAGACCACAGTGAGGAATACCATAAGTTTATATATATTCCTTATATGTTTGCAACAACCTATGAAGGTGTGAAGGCATGTCCGTACAAGTCAATTCTTATTCCGTGCCTTCATGATGAGTGTTATGCATATTTTCAGACATTCAGGGAAGTATATTCCATGGCTTCAGGAATGATTTATCTGTCAGAACCGGAAAAACAATTAGCAGAAAAGCTTTTTAAATTGTCCGGTGTTAAACAGACAGTTGTTGGAGCAGGTGTTGACACAGATTTTGAGTATGATGGAAATAGATTTAAAGAAAAATATAATATAGATTATCCTTATATTCTGTATGCAGGACGTAAGGATGAAAGTAAGAACATATACACATTGATAAAATATTTTGCTGAATACAAGAAGAGAAATCAGGATAAAAGTAATCTTAAACTTGTCCTTATAGGTGGTGGAGATGTGACATTTCCAGAGGAGTTTAAAGATGACTATGTTGATTTAGGATTTCTTGATCTTTCAGATAAATTTGATGCATACGCCGGGGCAGAGCTTCTATGTCAGCCATCCTTCCACGAAAGCTTTTCATTAGTGATTATGGAAAGCTGGCTGTGTGAGCGTCCGGTAATAGTTCACAGGGGATGTGAGGTTACAACGGATTTCGCAATACGCTCTAATGGCGGATTATATTTTAAGGATTATTTTGAATTTGAAGGATGTGTTAATTATATTCTGAATAATCCTAAGGTCGCTCATAACATGGGACTTAATGGAAGAAAGTTTGTATTAGATAATTTTAAATGGGATATTATTACAGAAAGATTACTGGAAGCCTTTAAGTAGGAAGGATAAATAATATGAAGAAGAAAATTGCAATTATTAATCAGAGATATGGTCTTGAGGTTAACGGAGGCTCTGAGCTTTATTCAAGACAGATTGCGGAAAAACTTATTGCTAAGTATGATGTTGAGGTTCTCACATCATGTGCTGTTGAGTATGTTAAATGGTCCAATTATTACAAAGAAGGCGTGGAGCAGATTAATGGTGTTACAGTGAGAAGATTTAAGACTTTACATGAGCGTGAGCCTAAGGTATTCTCTGCATTGGATTCCATGATGCTTTCCAACCCTCATATTGAGGAGGAGATATCAGAGCAGTGGATTGAACATATGGGGCCATATTGTCCTGAGCTTGTTGAATATGTGGACAAGCACCAGGATGAGTACGAGGCAATAATAGTTGTGACATACCTGTATTACACTGCTGTAAAGAGTATTGTAAGAATTAAGAACAAGGCGATATTCATTCCTACAGCCCATCAGGAGCCATTCATACATTTTGATATGTATAAGAAGGTGTTCGGGGCAGCAGATGCATATGTTTTCTTAACAGATGAGGAAAAGGATCTGGTTCATTCAATCTTCCACAATGAGGATGTTCCATACGAGGTTATGGGCGTTGGTGTTGAGGTTCCAGAGGTTGTGGATAGCGAAAGATTTAAGAAGAAATACAACCTTGATAATTATCTCATATATGTGGGACGTATTGATGAGGGCAAGGATTGCCCAAGGCTTTTTAAGTATTTCCTTGAGTATAAGAGAAGAGTTAAGAGTGATTTAAAGCTGGTTCTTATGGGAAAGGCAGTATGCGATATTCCTAAAAGTCCGGATATTATAAGTCTTGGATTCGTAAGCGAGGAGGACAAGTTTGATGGTATTAAGGGTGCCAAGGCACTTATACTTCCGTCAAAGTTTGAAAGCCTCTCTATCTCTGTTCTTGAGGCAATGACACTGTCTGTTCCTGTAATTGTGAACGGAATATGTGATGTGTTAAAAGGTCATTGTGTGAAGAGTAATGGTGGCCTGTATTATAAGAATTATTTTGAATTCGAGGGATGTATTAACTATATGATGGAACATCCTGAAGAGTATGCCATTATGTGTAAGAATGCAAGGAAATATGTGGAGGACTACTTCCAGTGGGATGATATTATGAAGAAGTTCGACAGTATTATTGAAAGAGT
>CALZFR010000180.1 GCA_945648485.1 uncultured Eubacterium sp.
CTCTTGCCAAGAGTTACATCAACTGATTTCAGAACATACTGGTTGCCTTCCAGATGATAATACTCAACAGCTACAGTCTCTCCTGTCTTATAATAAGTAAGCAGGCTCTGCAGGCTTGACATTGATGTAATTGACTGGTCATCAAAGCTTACAATAATATCATATTTACCTAGTCCGGCTTTCTCTGCTGCTGAACCTTCCTCAACTGTTCTTATCTGGATTCCCTGTGGATATCCATAGTAAGATGACATCTGGCTTGTAATATCAATAGCAGCTATTCCAAGAAATCCCTGTTCTTCAGTTGCAACCTTAGTTCTTGTCTTTCTGTTCATAAGTGAATCAATAAGATCCCTTACATTAGAGATAGGAATAGAATAAGCCATTCCCTCTACTCCATCCTCAGATGTCTTGGCAAAATTAATACCAATTACCTTGCCGTCAGCATCCAGAAGCGCTCCACCACTGTTTCCAGAATTGATGGCTGCATTTGTCATGAATAATCCGTCAAATGTTACGTTATTTACAGTAATTGACCTGTCAAGGGCACTGATTATACCATTAGTTACAGATTGTCCCTCTCCAAGTGCGTTACCAATAGCAACTACTTCCTGTCCTACAACAACATTCTCTGAATCTCCAAGCTCTGCTATTGCTATTGAAGATAAGGTTGAAGCCTGAATATCATTTAAAGACACTGCAACTACAGCTACATCCTTATCTGCCTTCGAGCCCTTTACAGTAGCAAGTACTGACTGGTTATCCACAAATGTGCAGTTTAAGTTTTCAACTGATTCAATTACATGGGCATTAGTAAGAATTAATATCTCTGTATCATTCTTTCCCACAATTATTCCAGTTCCGCTGGTATTTGCTTTATAGCTCTGTCCATAACCAAATATTGACTGCTGTGTTACAGTTGTTTCTCCTGAAAGCTGAACCATTGCTGGTATTGCAGCCTTTGCAACTGATGTAACACTCATTATTCCTGTTGAAGCTGCTTTATCGTATTCTGTTACGCCATAAGAGTTACCTGTTGAAACTGTAGGAATTTCAATATTACCATTTCCCGGTGATGTAACCGGATTAATCTTATTTGCCGCATAATTAACGCCATACATTGTTCCGCCTGCAACTACACCAAAAAGAACTGCTGCAAGAACAAGCGAAAGGATTTTCTTTCCCTTTCCTGAAGATTTCTTACCGTCTCCCTGGTCTTTGCTCTTATTTGCCTTATATTCCTCGTATCCGGCTCTGCTTCCTACATTGTTATATGAATATCTGTACTGTCCATTCTGGTTATACCCATACTGGTTATTGCCATACTGGTTGTTTCCATACTGGCCATAGCCTGTATTTTGTTCACCATAACTATTATTGGTGTTATAGCCATTGTTGTCGAAATTACCACCGACATTATTATCAGTTCTATTATCATTACTGCTATACTGATTTGCTGAGGAACCTTCATATCCGTCCTCTGAATTGTTATATGGATTATCGTCGTACATTGTATAATTCTCCTTTCCACTTTCTCTAAATGTTATTATGTCATTTTCTTAATAAGATATATTCAAAGAAGTGTACTTTCAAAAAAATGAACACACTTCATTGCTATGACTGTATGTTAACAATGAAATGTGTTCACATTGTGTTCTATTTGTTAAAAAAGACTGAACTGACTACTGTCCTACAATCTCCATAACAGCTTTCTTTAATGCATCTTCCTTAGCAGCTGCATCCTCAAGGCTTGTTCCCTTAACACCCATATAGAACTTAATCTTAGGTTCAGTTCCAGATGGTCTTGCACAGCACCATGCATTATCTGAGAGCTCATAATACAGAACATTAGATGAAGGAAGACCAGTAGGATGTTTCTCGCCAGTTGCCATAACCACAGTTTCATCCTTCTTGTAATCTCTTGCCTCAATAACATCCCAGTCGCCAAACTTCTTAGGAGTGTTATTTCTTAAATCATCCATCATCTGGGCAATCTTTCCTGCGCCTTCAGCGCCCTTCATGGTAATTGCAACCTGTCCTTCCTTGTAATAACCATATTTCTCATATATGTTAATCATCTGATCCCATAATGTGATGCCCTTTGATTTGTAATATGCAGCAGCCTCACACAGAGCCATAACAGCAACAGGAGCGTCCTTATCTCTTGCATGAGTACCAACAAGACATCCGTAGCTCTCCTCAAATCCGAACTCATACTCATATGTGTTCTGCTGTTCAAATAACTTAATCTGCTCACCGATAAACTTGAATCCTGTGAGAACCTCAATCAGCTTAAGATTGTACTCCCTTGCAATAGCCTTAGCCATATCTGTTGATACAATTGTTGTAACAAATGCACCATTAGAATGGAGCAGTCCCTTCTCCTTACGCTGTGATAAAATGTACTCTGCAATAAGCATGGCAGACATGTTACCTGTAAATGAAACATACTCTCCTGTCTTAGTGTCCTTTGCATAGATACCAAGCCTGTCTGCATCAGGGTCTGTTGCAAGAATGATATCTGCATCAACTTCCTTAGCCAGCTTCAGAGCCAGTGTGAATGCCTTAGGATCTTCTGGGTTAGGATAGTCAAGAGTTGTGAAATCTGGATCTGGCTTCTCCTGCTCTGGAACAACATACACATGCTTAAATCCTAATTCCTTTAACACTCTTCTTACTGGAACGTTACCTGTTCCGTGGAAAGGAGTATATACAATCTTAATATCATCAGCAACTGATTTGATTACATCCCCGTTAATGCTCATTTTCTTCAAAGCTGCAATATACTTATCATCCATATCATATCCGATGACATTATACAATCCGCATGCTCTGGCCTCATCAATATCCATTGTCTTAACTGTATTGTAATCTGTTACAGCCTTAACCTCAGAAATAATCTGTGTATCCTTAGGTGCAGTAATCTGCGCGCCATCCTCCCAATATACCTTATAACCATTATATTCTGGTGGATTGTGGCTTGCTGTCACAACGATTCCTGCTATACAGTGAAGCTCTCTTAAAGCAAATGAAAGCTCTGGTGTTGGACGAAGTGATGGGAAGATATATGCTCTTATACCATTTGCAGCCAAACAAAGCGCAGCCTCATTGGCAAATTCAGGAGACATTCTTCTTGAATCGTAAGCAATAGCCACACCTCTGTCAGCCCCATTCTCTTTAATAATAAAGTTAGCCAGACCCTGGGTAGCCTTCCTTACAGTATAGATATTCATTCTGTTAGTACCATTGCCTATTACACCTCTAAGACCACCTGTACCGAATTCCAGATCCTTATAGAATCTGTCTTCAATCTCTTTCTCATCTGAAGCGATAGACTTTAACTCGGCTCTTGTTGCTTCATCAAAATATTCGTTGTCGCACCAGGCCTTATAAGTTTCCATATAACCCATATCCTATACCTCTTTCTTATTATTTTAATTACGTCAGGTAATTACGAAATCTCCATTAATTTCACTGGATTATTATTGAAAATTTATATAATAACCTGCCAATTAATCACTAAACTTAATGTAATAATTATAATATATTAATCTGTTTAAATCAATCATCCTTTAGGGCGTTAATA
>CALZFR010000181.1 GCA_945648485.1 uncultured Eubacterium sp.
CAGATCAGCTTTATAGCATAATGTACAGTGAATTTAATGATGTTGTCAGAAGGCTTCTGGATAAATCGCTGTCAGTTTCAGACATTGAGCAGTTCAGACAGAAAATTATCAGTACCATGGATGTTGTTATTGCCTTTATTGACAGATTAAGGATTTATGAGCATATCCTTAACAGAGTTGAATACAGGTTTAAGGATTCAGATTTTGATTCTTCATATTACAACACATATCTGACTAATGATTTGATGCATTACATTTTATCAGATAAGGATAATGTAGTTATTAACGGTAAGATTGCTAATATTATTGGACAGCTTCCTGTCAGAATTTCCAGAGAGACATTCTTTGAACATATCAGGGATGCATTTTCACTTTACCATGGTGCCCAGAAGGGGACGATTGATGATTTCGGTTATTCTCTTAAGACTACAGCAATGCTGTGTGAGCCGGAAAATTTTAAGAATCTTATTCCAGATATGACAGACATAATCGACCAGCTTTCTGGTGCTGATTATTCTTCTCTGGATAAGGATGAGTACGAAAAGCTGTATGGTCTGTTAAAGACTGGTGCTGAAAGAATGAATAACTGTGCTGATTACTATGTTCTTCTTGCATCAATGGTAAATGATATATATTCTATTGTGCTGAGCAATGAATACAGTCTTGGTGATAATTCTGAGACTGAGCTGGCACAGGAGATTATATCAAAGATAAATCTGGCAGAACTTAATGAAGGTGTTGTTTCAGAAGAGATTCTTGATAAATTTGTTTTATTTGAGGGAAAACAGGAAAAAATACTAGGGATTATCTCTCAATGTGACTATTGTATTCATGAACTTCCTGACAGTTTTCCTGAACAGATACAGGAATCAGGTAATTCACAAGGCATAGATATTCTCAATATAATCACTAAACTACAGTCAGGAAGTGATTTCGTACAGCTTCATGGAGATAAGGATTACAGCACTGTTCCTGATGATTCATATGCTGATGGAGTGTGTGATAAGATAATTGCTGAATTGTCAGATATGTTTGGACATGTTTCAATCCAGGTCAGAAGGGCAGTTATGGCAACATTGCTGTCTCAGCTGCCAGTATTCTTTAACAATACGGAAGAGATACAGAGCTATATAAACGTGGCATTAATGCAATGCTCTGACAAAGCGGAGCAGAAAGCTACAGTGGAAATTCTTAAGTCAATTATGGAAGGCTGATATGAAGTGGTATAAAAAGCTGTATTTAGGTGAGAATGCTGAAAAATCCCGATATAAAGTGTTTGGAAGAATCAGGATGAATAAGTTTTCATTCAATACATATCTGATTGTGCTTCCATCTAACAAGGAAAATATTTTGGATATTATTTCTGCCAATATGCTTTTACAGCCATATTTCAAGAAGAAAGAAAACAGGGAAAATCTGTATGTTTTAGGTATTGCAGATGGGAAAGATGAAGCTTTGGAAGTGGTAAGAACTATTATTGATGAAGTATATACCAATACAGGGTCATTTAATATCAGTGGATATTTGCATTTTGGAGATAGGAGAGCATAATGCTTCATATATTGCTACTAATAATTAAGATTCTGCTTATTACAGTTTCTGCAATTCTGGCATTTCTTCTTCTGACAATTCTGACAGTTTTGTTTGTACCTGTAAGATACAGGATTAGTGGTGAATACGACAACAGTAGTCAGTATGTTGCTGGAAAGGTTTCATGGCTTTTGCATATTGTTTCTTTTACTGGTGGATACAGTAAGGAGAATAAAGCTTTTTATGCTTTGAGAATATTCGGAATAAGAATTAATCTTTCAAAGAAAGCAAAGCCGGATAAATCAGATAAAAAACAGGAAAAGAATGTTTTTGATTCTGAAACTTCAGTACAAGAGAAAGAAGCTGAAGAATACAATGGTAAATCCGATGCAGCTGATAGTGAAAATCAGAATCTGGCGGATGAGGAAAAATCTGGTTACGTAAAGAGTGACGAAGCCAAAGAAGAGTCTGACAATAAAGAAACGTTCAAAGAAAAAGTTTCTTTTTCACAAAAGCTTAAAAAGGTTAAAGAGTCACTGACAGAATTAATAAATAATACAAAAGAAACAAAAGAAAAGTTATCAAAGAAGTTGAATAATCCTGATTATAAGGAGTTGGCAGGTTTTTTGTGGAACCAGTTTAAAAAGCTTATGGGGATTATAAAACCGAAAAAAGGCAGTCTTTATGTCCACTTTGGATTTGATGATGTTGAAACGACAGGAAAGGCTGCTATGTATCTGGCTGTTCTGTATGGTTTATTGGGACTTGATATCCAGATTTATCCGGATTTTGATAATAAAGTTCTGGAAGGTAAAGTTAAATTAATTGGAAGTATCAGATTGTGGGGAATTGTTGTTATTGCAATAAGGTGCTTCTTAAACAAAAACTTTAGAAAATATATTTTGAAAAAGTAAATGGAGGTATAACAATGGCAGAAAACAATTTTCAGGAGACAGTTTCATCTTTATTCAAGGGTATGGATTCTTTTATTTCGGCAAAGACTGTTGTGGGGGATGCTGTTACGGTAAAAGATACAATAATTCTTCCGCTTGTTGATGTTTCTTTTGGAGTGGGAGCGGGAGCTTTTGCTGGTGACAAGAAGAATAATGCCGGGGGAGCCATGACTGGTAAAATATCGCCAAGTGCTGTTCTTGTTATTCAGAATGGTTCAACAAAGCTTGTAAATATTAAGAATCAGGATACAGTTACTAAAATTCTTGATATGGTTCCAGATGTTGTGGACAAGATTACATCAAAGTTTGGTGGCTCTGATGAAACTGATGAAGAGCTTAATGAGGCAATAGATGGTGTTGCAAGGGAATATAATAATCAGTAACAGCATATAATATATTGACCTTATATTAGGGGAGAGTAGGTGTTATGTACTGTCGCCTGATGGGCTTTATATTGTTCTGGATTGCAGTGGGGATGCTGCTGGCTTTATTTATTGCTGACAATATATTTTTATGTGTCTGTATTATTATTGGTCTTATGATTATAGGTTTTAACATGTTTTGCAGGTGATGGCATATTTTTGTAAAAAGTTGTTGCAAATTGTTGCTATATCTGATAGAATAACTTCTGTTGTGGGTAAAGACCCCCAAATGAGCTAAGGAGGTGTAAATCGATGGCAAAATGTGCAATTTGTGAAAAAGGTGCTCACTTTGGAATAGCTGTGAGCCATTCTCATAGAAGATCAAATAAGAAGTGGAATGCTAACGTTAAGTCTGTAAAGGTTAAGGTTAACGGAACACCACAGAAGATGTATGTATGTACATCATGCTTACGTTCAGGTGCTGTTGAGCGTGCTTAATTTAATTTTTTGCTATTAATTTTCGAAAATTTATAACATGGAAGGGCAGATTGTTTGGGCAGTCTGCTCTTTTTTTAGAGATTTTATTGAATTATACGTAATTTTTATGTATAATACCAATATTAAATTGGATATTTGTG
>CALZFR010000182.1 GCA_945648485.1 uncultured Eubacterium sp.
GAGGCATCCGCATCTCCCCACTTCATATTATCTCTTATCGTCCCCTTAAAAAGAATTGCTTTCTGCATAACTACAGCAACCTTTTTCTTAAGGGAAGCTTCTGTATATTCTTTAACATTAATTCCGTTAATTAAAACCTCTCCCACAGTTGCATCATAAAACCTTGGAATAAGGCTTACCAGTGAAGTTTTTCCTGAACCTGTTCCACCAATTACTCCCACAGTTTCACCTGGCATAACAGAGAAACTGATACCTGTTAAAGTATTATCTCCCCCTCCTGAATATTTCAGTGAGACATTCTTGAACTCAACAGCCGGGGTGTTATCATCAAATCCATATGTGGCTTTAATTTTTCCATATTCCATGCCTGACTGCACCTGAAATACAGTATCAATTCGTCCGGAACAGGCAAGAGCCTTGGTTATGCTGATTACCAGATTAGCCAGCTTAATAAGCTCCACAAGAATCTGTGACATATAGTTATATAAAGCTACAACCTGTCCCTGTGACAGTGTTCCAAGATTAACTCTCAATGCACCAATCCATATAAGTGCAATTATTGAAACATTTACCACTACATATGTCAGTGGATTCATAAGACCGGATATCTTACCTACGAACTTCTGGAGCTTGTTCAGATTCTGATTAGCCTCCTTAAATCTGCCAATCTCCTCATTCTCCATGTTGAAAGCTCTTATAACCCTTACACCGGTCAGATTCTCTCTTGTAATTCCAAGAATCTTATCAAGTCCCGCCTGAACATTCTTGTACATTGGCCTTGTGGACAACATTATTCCAAATACAATTAAAGCCAGAACAGGAATAGCCGCCACAAATACCAGTGCTGCCTTGTAATCAATTGTGAACGCCATTATCATTGCACCAAACACAATAAATGGTGAGCGAAGAAACAACCTTAATACAAGATTCACACCGTTCTGAACCTGATTAATATCACTTGTCATTCTCGTAACCAGAGTTGATGCTCCAATTTTATCCATCTCTGTAAATGACAGGCTCTGAATATGCTTAAACAGGTGGTGTCTCATTCCTGTGGCACATCCTACTGCCGCTTTCGCACTGAAGTATTGGGCTGTTATGGAGCACACCAGTCCGATTAATGCAAGTCCGATAAGCATAAGGCACATCTTTATTATATAATCTTTATCATTATTTCCTATACCATTATCAATAATTCCTGACACAACCAGTGGAACAAATAGTTCAAATGTCGCCTCCAGCATCTTAAACAGAGGTGCCAGCACACACTCTTTCTTATATTCCCTGATATACATCCATATTCTTTTCATATCTCTCTCCTATCGAGCAGGCTACTCCTACTCGATTCTGCACACTCACAATGTGGAGTAAAAAATGCTCCATTATGAAAAATCAATAATGGAGTGCATCTTATTATTTACAAGTAAAGCAATTGTATGATGTCCGTTTTGTTCAATATATTTACATGTTACAGTATCACCCAGTTTAATCTCTTTCTTGTACAGGATGTGAAGCTGGGTAAATCCTCCCATGACAAACTTCGAATATATCTCCTCCGGCATGGCATCATACGCAATATCTATATAATTAATATTATGGACATGTTTATTAACATCTATGTCTCGTCGGGTAACAACATACTGCGTGGTATAACCATTCTCAAATAATGCCTCATCATATATAAGCTCTTCAATCTCTTCGTCCATTGCCATATCTGGCTCTGTTCCGTATAACTCATTAATATCATCAGTTAATCTTACGGGTCTTCTTCTTTCAGTATCAGTGAAAATCCACTTGGAAGAGCCTGTTGCAATCAGTCTTCCGTCAGCTCCTCTCATTTCATAATCCCTGAAAGCTCGTATTCCATCCATGTGGCGTGACCAAGTAGACACTGTGAACTCTTCCTGATATTCAGGATATTCTATTACCTTAATCTTCCAGTCCAGAACCACCCATGCCCTGTGTTTTGTCTCAATTTCTTTAATTCCATAACCAACTGTAGCTGAATGCCAGCACGCACTGTCCTCAAGAAATGTTACCATTGCCTTCAATGATGCTTTATGGTCATGTCCGATTTCTTCAATTCCAACTCTGTATCTGCAATTAAATTTCATGTCAATCTCCATGTTCTAACTTACCATTTTATTCTTACCACTCATCTTGCCTGAATACAGCTTCCTATCAGCAGATTCTATCCAGTCTTCAAGTGTTTCGGCCTCTCCGTAGAAAGATACACCCATTGTCAGTGTAAGTCTGAACCTGTTACCCTCATACTCAAAATCATAATTGCCAATGGATTTGCGGATATTATTCAGCTCGTGATACATCTTCCTCCTTGCATCCTCATCCTTTCCCGATGCTTCACCTGAAAGAAGAAACTCCTCTCCACCCCATCGGCAGATAACCATATTATCACACTTTGCACGTATAATCTCGGCAACTGTCTGAAGTACATAATCTCCTGCATTATGTCCATAAGTATCATTGATTCTCTTAAAATCATCAATATCCATTATTGCCACAAATACAGCTTCTTTTTCACATTCCTTCATAAGAAGGTCAAAATTCTCCACGAAATAATATCTGTTAGGCAGTCCTGTAAGCTTATCATTATACGCCTGGGTTGACATCTTAGTCTCAATTCTAAAAGTAAACTGTATAAGAATCCATAATGTAATCACAACAGTAGCAAATACCGCTACTGAAGAAATCATCTGTGTGACTCTTGCAGTCTTCTCATCAATAAGATAAGGCTCTGTCAAAACAATGGTACAGATATAAGCGGCAATATAGGATAAGAAACACATAACCGAAAGCTTCACTGCCCTAATATAAAACAGTTTCGTAGATTTAGAGCAGTAGTCAATAAAGAATATTAAAACTACAAGAGCTATAAGATAATTCTGAAATCCACAATACCACCCAAAGGATATAGTTGCCACTGATATGTGAAAATCTGCCTCAACTAATATAATGTTAAACAATAACTGGTATTTTTTCTGATGTGCCAGAACCGCTGCAACTGCAACTACAATCAGACTTATAATATTAAGCTTTACCATATAGCCTGCATTGTAATGAAAATAAAATACTCCGAAATACACATGAATCAATAGAAACAGAAGCAGTATGGCTTTCACTGAAAACCCTGTAAGCTTCTTAATATCAACCTTGTCCCATTTAATATTATACATTTAACCCCCTCTTTAAATACATTAACCCCAAAATAAATGTGTAAACATAAAAATGAACTTTGTGTATAGTAACACAAAGTTCATTTTATCATATTCTTAATAAAATTTCACTATATTTAACATAAATTTCGACATTTTTTGCAGATAATCATAGATAATCTTTACAGACGGAGAAGCATATCCCCTTCCTTGATTAATCCAAATTTTCTCAT
>CALZFR010000183.1 GCA_945648485.1 uncultured Eubacterium sp.
GTATGGTAAGAGGCTGGCCTTCACTTATGCTTGTAAGAATCGTAAAATCCATCTTGCCAATGTATTCGCTGGTATTAATTCTTCCAGTGAACACGACATCTTTAATCTTCATGTCATCCACCAGCGTAAAGCACTCCTTGGCATAATCAGGGTCCTCATCTGTTGGTCCCATAATCCACAGCTTCAGCTTTGGCTCTATTGCCTTGGCATATCCAAATGCCATAATCATTGTCTTTACATCTTTAATAGGTGTGACACGAAGAACGGCTCCTACATTAATATACTGGTCATCAGGATCTTTCTGCGGTATATTGGCAAATCTGGCAGGGTCAATACCATTAGGAGTAATTATTGTCTTTGACTCCTTACATCCCAGTTCAATCTGTAATTCCCTTGCCCTGGCGTACAGCGAAGTAACAACATCCGCCTTATCATAGGCAAGAAGAGACATTTTCTTGAACTGGTCAATCCAGATATTCTTGTATATACTCTGTATCCAGTCTGACTTAATTATCTCTTCCTCACGTTCTCTTGTATAGATACCATGTTCTGAAATAATCAGCCGGCTCTCCGGATAAAGAATCTTTGCCATTCCACCCATTATTCCTGAATAGCCAGTGGCAACACAGTGATATATATCTGCTCTTGGAATATCCGACTGCATTGAAAGGAATAACGGAAGGTACATAGACCTCATGGTCCAGAGGAAATCAGAGAAAACAATTTCACCATGCTTTAACTCATAATTTCTCATGGATGCTTCCAGGAAGTCAGGTCCCATCAGAAGCTGGTCAAGTGAAATCTTATGACTCTGAAACAGCCTTGTAAGGCGTTCCCAGTCAGTATCCCTTCCTATCAGCAGTGACTCCAGAGCCTTTAGATTCTCATTAGAAAGACGGGCTTTATTATATTTCTTGCTTTTTCTGGTAACATACTCTTTATCATTAAGATAAACTTCATGAACCTCTATCAGGTTCTCAGGAAGAGTATATTTGAACTTGCCGCTGACTGACCTGTCAGATATAATAGCCAGCATAATGAATTCATACTCTGGAAATGAAGTTATAAGGTTGTTAATCCAGCCTGAAACACCACCAATTACATATGGATAGCATCCCTCTGCCACTAAACATATCTTCATAGCAAACCTATGCCTTTCTTTTACTTGAAATTAATCTCAATCCTTTTCTCTGTGGCGGTTATTATGTATGCGCCATCCTCTACCCTGGTAAATGTACCTCCAACAACAGATTCAATCTCATCTTTGTGGCTCCTGTACAAAAATCTTGAAATTTCCTGATTTCCATCTATATCTACCACAAGAGAAGAATTATCCATCCTGTAACTGTAATTAAGACTTAACAACTCACGAACCCTCTTATCCAGTTCAGATACTGTACACTGGGTCAGGTTTTTGCTGCCTTTCAGGAGATTTTCAACGGAAGAAGAAACATTTTTAATATATTTGTTCCATAGGTTTTCTTCATCAGTTGGAAAATATATATCCCAGACATCCATATCTATATTGGTATATGCCAGTGCAGTATTAATACATCTCAATTTAAAGTCCTCTGAAAAATTGTATTTTTCGGCACTTACAGGAGACTCAATCAGCAGCTTATCGTCATCATAATATGAGAAAAGATTGCTGCCCACATATTCATCTGAACCTGTAACATAAGTCTTGACATCTTTAAGAATATCATTGTTAATATTCTTCATTCCCTTCAGCTCATCTTTTTTAAGCCTGATGCTTAAGAAATCATAGCCACCTACATAATTTCTGTAAAATCCCTTATCAGCTTCCAGTTTATCTATAAGGATGTCAGTTCTTGCCTTTGAACTTGTTAGTCCTACTTCACCTCTCTGCTCTCTTATAAGTCTGAAGAAATAATCCAGTTCATTAACAGAAGGAAGCTTCCTGTCTGAATAATTAAGCTGTGGTGCAGCCATGAATGTCATCTTTGTCTGCAGCTTTGTTGAAAGATTGGATAAATCCGGCCACACTACATTTTCAGTAAAACCAGATGTATTCTTACCATAAAACTTCTGGATGGCATTGTCATTCTCGCTGGAGAAATATGGGAAATTGGCAACTACAAATGTCTGTGCATCTACCACAGGATATATATCATAATCCTTTGATTCATACAGTATAGCACTTAATATTCCAATTCCTGAAATATCACTTATAAAATCACCATTAATACAGAATACATATGAGTCTTTGCAACGTTTTCGCCAGATAAGGGAAGGCTGGTCCTCATTATCAATGTTCTCATATTCGTCTGACAGCTCTGCTGCCATATATGTTTTGGTTCCTGTAGTAGTTGTATACCATGGAACTACCGGGTTTAAGTTGTTGTACATTCCTTCCGGGTCATTTTCTGGCGTAAACCAGATTTCTCCTCCAAGAAGAAAATCCTCAAAAACTCTGATTCCTGAAGCAGTAATCTTTCTTGCCCAGTTAGATATACCACAGTATTCCATAAGGCGTTTATTCTTACGGGTAATATCGTATTCAGGAAGAGTGCACAGTGTAACATTGACACCCATATCAGATATTTCCTCCAGGGTATCCATCTGTGTATCATAATCCATGTAATTTGAATCAACTATTACCATCTCAGGTCTGTTCCATCCACTTACATGATACTGAGTTATGTCAGAATATACCATAAGGTTCTTCTTTGAAAGCCTGCACCACTGGTAAACTGTGTTTCCATACCTGTCACTTATATCACCAATATATACAATGTATTTGTTTGTACTTAAAATAACGTCTGTTTTATTAGTAAGCACCTGAAATTCATCAGATTTCGTAAGGCTTGTGGCCGTAGCTTCCTTGTAACTGTTACTCTCGTAATCATTATATTTTCTTCTCACAATTCCAGTAAACTGGAACAGAAAAAGCACCAGAAACATAATGACACTTATGGTTAAGAATATACGTTTAGTTATCATCTTCGATTCCATATTACCCTCATTTCTGCCATTCAAATCCACATAATATGTCAGGCCCGCTAATTGTTATATCCATAATCAACAATCAGATTATTTAAAAATGATGTATTCTGAACCAGTTTATAGCACACAAACTCATGGTCCTCATAATACACTGTAAAGTCTTCAGGATAGATTTCCTGATATCTCTGTGCCCAGTAATACATTTTACTCATAAGTATGTATCTGGCATCTCCTTTATACATATTATTTCCTGAATAAAAATCTGCATATGGCTGTGATGCCCCGTCTTTGGAAATCTCCTGGCCGCTGTACTGCCCTGTTACTGTATAATCCAGCGGTTTTTTCTCAATAAAGAAATATATATATTTAGTTGGAATTGTAAACTTTGACGTTCTTTTCTGCTTTCTGGCAAAATCTGAAAGCTCATAATGATACCCTT
>CALZFR010000184.1 GCA_945648485.1 uncultured Eubacterium sp.
GAAAACAGTTCATCACGGTATTTTACGGCAAAATTAAGAGCTGCGTCATCTCCGAGAATAACCACATCATATGGAGCCACACGCTGCATACGATACTTAAATCCTTCGTAGAAAACCTGCTGGCTTTCCTCGTCAGAAAAACGCTTGGTATCCATAAATTCATAGTCCAGTACAATGCCATCACCGATACCTTCCTTGATTCCTTCAATCTGTATCTGTACAGTGTCCCATGCATAAGAGTAGGAACTTAAGAACAGTACACGTTTCTCATCCGTTTCTGGCGCACCATACACAGGATGACAGACGGTTAATGAAAAAAATATTGTGATGAACAAAGCTAATGTTGAAGCAAATCGTTTCATACACAATCCCCCCTAATAGAAGAAATTAAAATAAAAAAGTACAATAGTACCAAAAATCACGATTTTTCCTGATACTATTGTACTCCTATTTTCGACTCATTTCAACATTTTTGTGAACTATTTATCAAACTTTCTGACGGTTTTTAATGTTCTTCAAGCCAGCGCATTGCTGTGTATGCATAAACGGCACTTCCCTTCGTAAGTGCTGCTTCGTCAAATTTAACCTTTGGATGATGCTGTGGATACTTGTATCCATTTTCAGGACTTCCTGCTGCAAGTGCAAGCATAACTGAAGGAACCTCCTGGCTGACGTAAGCAAAATCTTCAGAGCCTGCTGATTTTGATGAACCACCACCCATGGCAGCAAGCTGGGCAACGGAAAATGCATGTGCTGGTCCTAGAAGCTCTTTCACATACTTGTCAGCACATTCAGACAGTTCTTTGTTGTTTACAAGAGTAGGGCAGCCACTTCCGAAGACAACATCAGCTTTGGCACGGAATGCTGTTGCAATACTTACTGAAATCTCCTCCATACGTTTCTTGATGAAGCTTCTTGTTTCTTCGTCAAATGTACGGATGCTTCCGCCAAGAACTGCATTGTCAGGAATTACATTTGCTGCGGCACCGCCATGGAATGTACCGATTGTCAGCACAGCCTTCTCGTTCATGGCAAGTTCCCTTGCATTGATTTCCTCAAGGGCAATAAGAATATGGGCTGCTGCGTTAAGTGGGTCTACACCGGCATTAGGCATTGAACCATGGCATCCTGTTCCCTGAACCTTTATTTCAAAATAATCTGCTGCAGGAGCGCTGACTCCAGGGGCAGATACAATTACTGTTCCTGCTTCAAATGGCATTCCTGCCATTACATGAATCATAAGGGCGCCATCAACATGTGGATTCTCAAGAAGACCTGCTTCAATCATGTCGTGGGAACCTTCAAATATCTCCTCAGCAGGCTGGAACATAAGTTTAATTGTTCCATTTATTTCGTCTTCATGCTGTTTTAATAATCTTGCAGCACCCAGCATCATTGAAGTATGCATATCGTGTCCGCAGGCATGCATCTTGCCGTTTGTACATGGAAAATCAACATCAGCTTCTTCTTTAAATGGAAGAGCATCCATATCGCCACGGATAAGGAAAACTTTTCCTTCTTTCTTGCCACCTGCAAGTGCAATCAGACCTGCCTTTCCACAATCCTTTGGCTCGTAGCCCATTTCTTCAAGCTTTTTCTTAACATATGCTTTGGTTTCCGTTAAATCAAATCCTGTTTCAGCATGGGTGTGAAGGAAACGTCTGTCAGATATGATTGTTTCTTTAAGGCTTTCTGCCTCCTGTAATAACTGTTCTGAATTCATAGTCAGCACCTCACTTCTTTGTAATTAAGGTTATTGTAATATTTTAAATCCTCAAATTCAACAAATTAACAATAAAATAAGTTGATTATAAGAAAATAATAATATATAATAATCTCACTGTATTTTATAATTATTTTTTACATAAGAATGATTACTATACTTAAGTTTAATTAGCTACCAGATTATTTTAAGTCTGGTAGTTGCTTTTTTCTATGAGCATGATTATTTATTTGGGAGGATTATTTAATGAATGAAAAGAAACAAAAAAGCGGTTTCTCAAGCAGAATCGGATTCGTGCTTGCAGCAGCCGGCTCAGCGGTAGGTCTGGGAAACCTGTGGCGTTTTCCATATCTGGCAGCTAAATACGGTGGGGGGAGTTTCCTGCTTATATATCTTATACTTACAATAACATTTGGTTTTGCACTGATGATTACGGAGATTGCTATTGGACGTAAAACGGGAAAGAGTGCTCTCTATGCTTTCTCTGACCTTGACAGGAAATCAGGATTTATCGGTGTGCTGGCAAGTGCAGTGCCAATTATTATTCTTCCGTATTACTGTGTAATTGGCGGCTGGGTAGTAAAGTATGCGTGGGCATTTGTTACAGGAAGCGGAAGTGCAGCTGCTGCTGACGAGTATTTTGGAGGATTTATATCACAGACAGGAGAGCCGATTCTCTGGCTTGGTATATTTATTCTTGCAACCATGGTTGTAATTCTTCTTGGGGTTAACAAGGGAATCGAGAATATAAGCAAGGTTCTTATGCCGCTTCTTGTTATTCTTTCAGTGGTTATTGCAGTATTTGTCGTGACAAGACCGGGAGCGGGGGCAGGAATTGCTTATTATCTTAAGCCTGATTTGTCAAAGATAAGTGCCAATGCATTTCTGGCAGCATTGGGACAGCTGTTTTACTCAATGTCCCTGGCTATGGGCATTATGATCACATATGGCTCATACCTTAAAAAGGATGCCAACATTGAGCACAGTGTCCGTAATATTGAAATATTTGATACAGGAATAGCATTTCTTGCAGGACTTATGATTGTTCCTGCTGTATTCGTATTTTCAGGTGGCAATGAGGCATCACTTAAGGCTGGACCAACACTTATGTTTATTACACTTCCAAAGGTGTTTGACGGTATGGCAGGAGGTCATATAATTGGAGCAGTATTCTTCGTTCTGGTACTGTTTGCTGCCCTCACATCTGCCATCTCACTTATGGAGACAGTTGTTTCAATATTTGTTGATAAGACTAACAAGAGCAGAAGATTTATTACGATATGTGTAACCATATATACAATTGTTATGGCTATTCCATCATCACTGGGATTTGGCGTATTAAGCGGCATCAGTATTAAGGGAATGTCAATTCTTGATATGTTTGACTTTGTATCTAACAGTATCCTTATGCCAGTAGTTGCACTGCTCACATGCCTGTTTGTAGGGTTTGTTGTTAAACCTAAGACAGTTATTGATGAAGTTGAAAGCTCATCACATAGTTATAAGAGTAAGAAAGTATATGAGATTCTTATCAAGTACGTTTCTCCAATACTTATAATTCTCATTCTTATCAGTTCAATTCTGAATGCATTTGGAATTAACACATTATAAGATACAAGGGTCAAAAGGTCAGAATTCGTTCCTGCTTGCAGGATAAGAGTTCTGACTTGTT
>CALZFR010000185.1 GCA_945648485.1 uncultured Eubacterium sp.
GAACCCGCATTAACAATAAGATTAGTTTTCTCACCGTTTTTAGTTACTGTTCCCTGTGTAATTGTATATGTTGATTTCGTTGCATCGGAATTATTAGAATCAAAAGCAACTGTCATTGTTGCCTGATACTCATTACCAAGGGAATCAAAGAAATTATATGTAAAGGCGCTGCTGCCTGTTGATGACGCATCAATATTACCTTTGATTGTTACACCAGTTGTAGCAGCAGGTGCTGTATATGTATACTCTGGGCTCTGCACATATATAGGCTGAACCTTATCTCTTATAATCTCATTAGTATCAGGGTCAGTTACCCATCCCATTACTGCTGCACCACCTGATGTAACAAGAGCTCCATCCACGTCAACCTTAAAATCTCCGGCTCTTGTAAAATATGTCTCACCAGCATTGCTTACAACGAAGAAGCAGTCACCTGCAATACATAAATCCCAGGCATTATCTGTACGCTCAGTAGCACCCTGAGAGGAAACTGCTGTAGAAATAGATGCTACAGAAGAACCAAGACCAATCTGCTTGGCATTAGTACCACCCTTACCACTTTCACTGTTAGGACCTGAAGCGGTCTGTGTAGTCTGATAGTATACATCGTTGAATGTTACTGACTGTGACTTGTAAGCCACAGTATTGACGTTGGCAATATTATTACCAATAACGTCCATCTTTGTCTGATGCGCCTTTAAACCTGACACAGCAGAGAATAATGATCTCATCATAGGATTTTACCTCCATTTATTTCTATGATGAGCTGTTTCTTAATCTTAATCCCATCTGGCATTCAGGGATTACAAGCTTCCTTATCGGTCCAGCTAAATAATAACAGCTCCATCAATATTGGTATATACATTTTCTTCATTGTTAGTTGAATCCATAGCTGTAACTACTGTGTTATTCTCAGTATTAACAATGAATGCAAGGTTATCAAGAATTACCAATGACTCCTTAATACCTTTTAAACCAGCTTTCTGGGTTCCTTCATTAAGACGCTCCATCTGATCTTTAGTCAGCTGAATATCTCTCTGTCTTAATCTTGCATCTGCATGTTTGGAAAACCTTACTCCTGCTGACTGCTTGGTTTCATAAGCAATCTCTGCAATGCTTTTCTTCTGTTGAAATATCTCCTGAAAAGAAACATCCCCAGCTCCGCCAGTTTCATGATTAATATTACTATTGTTCTGCAATGAATTAGCAGCCTGCTGGATGGACGTATATCCGCCAGTAATAATATTATTCATAACGACACCTCTTTTCTTTAACCTGATACTATTCTATCGGCAAATATTGATAAAAAGTTAAGCTGTTGGCTCAGAATTAATTTCAGAATCTGTTTCTGAGTCTGTCTCTGTCTCTGTTCCAGAAGTATTCCCAGTATTTTCTTCATTCTCAGGTGGGGTAACTGCTTCACCCTCTGCCAGAGAATCATAGTATTCTTCATCAAGCACCATATCCAGATCCTCAATGTCATATAACTTCTGGTCAATTCTTAAATATATCTTTCCCTCAATTTTTTCCCAGCTCTGTACTTTACCTGCCACAAGATCTGTAGAATCAATATTACTCTTTACAATTACATTCTTGCCTACAAGCTCAGAAGCCATCTGTTGCTGAACTTTTGCGTTCATATCAGTTGTAGCTGACACCTGTGTAAATGTTGCCATCTGGGCAATATACTGAGTATTATCAGTTGGTTCCAGCGGATCCTGATACTGCATCTGTGCAACCAGAAGCTGCAGAAAATCATTAACGTCCAGGTCTGTGTTGTTCTTTTTTGTGTCTTTTGTCAAAGAACTTACA
Organism: uncultured Eubacterium sp.; assembly: GCA_945648485.1. Taxonomy (GTDB): domain Bacteria; phylum Bacillota; class Clostridia; order Lachnospirales; family Lachnospiraceae; genus Lachnospira. The sequence goes on from CALZFR010000185.1 coordinate 1,813, forward strand.
TTGGTATTCTTCTCTGTATCCTGTATTACTCCGTCTTTAACAACAGCATTTACCATACGTTCTCCTTTCTATAGCAGCCATTACGCCGTATATTCCACGCTGCTATTCTCATTATAATTAACAGTCTCTTCTTCCGGCATCTCGTCATCTGATGATATATTAAAGCCGGGGAATCTTATCTTTCTTGAACCCTTACTGTCCGGGGGTGGTTCCTTATTGCCAAACTGCTGGTTTGCCTCAAAAGCATTTGTCTGAACAGTTATTTCAACTGCTTCAACTTTAATTCCCTGTTGCTCTATGTTTTCTCTTAATGTAGAAAGCTGACCCTCCAGGGCTCTTTTAACCTGTTCATTCTCTGTAGAAATCTGGGCTGTAATAACTCCCTCCCTGACAGAAACCATAAGGTTTACCTTTCCAAGATTCTGTGGATTAAGCTGAATCTCAATACTCTTTAATTCAGAAAAGTTGTTAAGCTTAATTGAATTGACCACCTGATTCACAACATCAACCGGATTAATATGAGAATCAACCGCTTCAAAGGCTGTTTCAAATGTGGATGATATCTGTCCTGTAATATGTTCAAATGAAGCATGTGGCTCATTGTCTGCCTTACTGCTTTCTTCACTGTGCTTAGAATTATCATTGCCGTTTTTCAATGAATCATCAGCTGCTCCGGCATCTTTATTAACTGTAAGCTTTCTTGCCACTACATCCTGCATTGTTTCATGTTCAGAACTGTCTGTCTGTGATGCAACTGGTCGTCCATCCTCATCAATATAATCCTGTGATTGTACATCACCTGTTTCAGAAGCTACATGTTCTTCTAAATCACTGCTTAAAGCCACATCATTGATAAGTTCTTTCAAATCCTCCACAGGCATATCAAGTTCTCCAGAAACTTCTGTAAGCTGTTCATCAAGGAAACTCATTGTATCCATAAGAGCCGCCGACAAGTCAGAATCTGTAACTATTGACATTGCATCCTGGTTACCTGTAGCCTCAACAATCAGCTTAGTAATATTGTTAGGAACGAGCAGGTCTGTCAAAGTCAGTCCCAGCATCTCCATAGCTTCTGCCAGTTCTTCATCAGATAGTCCGAAATTCTCCTTAATCTTGTCAAGAACCTTGTTTCCAGCTTCCTCAAGCTTTTCAGATACATTTTCATCATTCTTTACAGATTCTGTATCAGTCTGTGAAACCTTATCAGTATCCTTTCTGCTTTCTGTCTTAGTAGCCTTAACAGAATCTGTCTGTTCAGAGACATCTGTTGTGTTTGATGCTGAAGCGCTGTCGTAAGATATATCCTTGTTCAGGTTATGTCCTGCCTGCATCTGGCTGTTATTCTTTCCAGCAGCGTTGCTTATTGATTTAGAGAAAACAATTGAAAAGTCAATAGTGCTATCCTGTGTCTTGACATTGGCAGTTTTTGCCACGGAAGATGTTACGCTTCCTGCGTCTGTTATCGCTGCACTTACCATAATGTACCTCCTTTCATAATTATTCTTTATCAAAAGAAATATCGGAAAAAGCTATGAAAAACTTTAGCTTTTTCCGATAAAAATAACCATAA
>CALZFR010000186.1 GCA_945648485.1 uncultured Eubacterium sp.
CCCTTTCAGGGCTCAGACAATCGGGCTGTTGCTGGCGAAGTTTAATTCATATATGCCGCAACGCTAAGATTTCTTCTAATGTTCCCATTTACTACAGATGGGCTTTCTGCATACAGCAGCACACCAACACAGAGCCACCGTACCTCGCAGTTCCCATTAAAACAAGCAGCAGAATTTACTCCTGTGCCTTTCTCTTTTCAAAGAATTCATTAACAGCCTTTACAATCTGATATGGCTCCATCGTCTTAAGAAGATACCCTTCCGGTTTCAAAGCCATTACATTCATGACACTTTCCTTATCACCCTTACTTGTAAGGAAAATAACTGGAATATCTGCAAAATCCTTCTCGCTTCTTATCATCTCCAGAACCTGTTTACCATCACATATTGGCATCTCATAGTCCAACAGAATCAGGTCAGGTCTGTTCATGGCAAGATACTTAATCGCCATGGCTCCTGAGTTAGCTGGTATTACCTGATACTTCTGCCCAAGCCATGCTTTAACATTACGGAGCATTGCTCCAGAATCATCTACCACAAGAATTTTTTTCTTAATTGCTGTTCCTACTATTTCAATATGTGTATTAATGGCTTCCGCAAGTTCATTAACATTGATAGGACGCTGCATGCTCTTAACATACTGCTTTGGAATAACATCCTCAACAGCCTTCAATTCAGCGGAATTACCTACAGCAAACACCATAACATCATCTTCCAGTGCCTTATCCTTAAGATATATAAGGAACTGCCTGTCACTTACCAAATCCTCGCTGCAATACACGACAATAGCACATAACTGATCCTTAATCTTATCAATCTCGCTGGCATCATTCTTTGTTGAAATAACCTTGAAATCAAAACTTTGAAGTTTTTCCTGTGTTGTTATAGCAAGATATCCCTGTATCTCCGAAATCAAAAGTATATTATTCATACTAACCTCCTTATCATATCTCTTGCCAATGACATTACTTCCTCCATTGCCACATCAGCAACATAAGCTCTTAAATTATCATAATCATCCATAACAGCATCAGGGATTCTAATCATATCAAGCTGCTTCATAATTTCATCTGCAGCATCAAGATCAAATCCATCCATTGCCTGCTGAAGCTGTTCCAAAAGACCAATTATCTCCTGATTATCAGCCTTACGTTTCTCCTGGTCATTAGCCTTACCATAAGGCTCCAGAATAGTTTTATAGCTTCTAAAATGCTCAAGCAGTGCAGGCGTTTCTGCCTTAATAGTATCTACATCTCCCTTGTTGCCCAACTGTTCCATTCTGAAAAACTCATCAGACAACTCCATAGCCCCTATCATTCTGGCTGTATTTTTTAATCCATGTACCTCTATAGTGTAATCTCGAATCAGATTATCTGCAAGACACTTTTCAATTTTAGTTGATTTTATTTCAATTAATTTATAAAAATCTCCCAAAAGACTTATATATAATTCCTCTCCTCCGGAATTCTTAATGCCTTCTACCACATTCAGACCCTCTATGTCAGGAATTGTAATATTCATGTTTTTTCTCACTGCATCAGCATATTCCTTGCTCTGCTCCTTTACGATAAGTTCCTTTGGAAGCCATCGGAGTATCTTTGCAAACATATCCTTTAGTTCAATAGGCTTGGCAACGAAATCATTCATACCAGCATCCGTAAATGACTTCACTGCGTCCTGCCCAACATTTGCTGAAAATGCAATAATTGGAACATTCTTATAATAAGGATCTTCCATCTGTCTTATTAACTGGACGGTTTCTATACCATCCATTACAGGCATCATATGATCCATGAACACAATATCATAATGAGTTTTGGAGATAAGTTCCAATGCTTTCTGGCCACTGTCCGCTGTATCAATGTTCATCTGAAGAGGTCCCAGCACACCTACGGCTACCTTCAGATTCATCTCCATATCATCAACAACAAGAATCTTGGCATCAGGAGCAATAAAGTTTACATAATCATGTATGACAACATTGCTCTTTTTATCTTCATTATTAAGTATTCTACAGAAATTAAGACTGTACAACGGCTTATCAATTACATATACATCAGAATCCACCACATTATCACACATAGGGTTCTGAAGAACGCAGAGCCTTCCGCCTTCATTAATCAGAGAAAGCATTTCTTTTTTGTTGGTGTTGTATGAAGCCACATCAGTAAAGATATAATCCGCCTTTCTCATACCATGCTTTAACGACTCATATCCTATGTAGCTCAAATCATACTCCTTGGTAAGCTTAATAAGGCTTCCCAGGAGACGGGTATCATTCAGGCATGCACTGGCAGTCAGCTTTCTACCCTCTGTATTGTGAACAGATGCTGCTGGAGCCGGGTCTGCAATTCTCTGACGGAATGTGAATACAAACTCACTTCCCACGCCATACTCACTTTTAGCAGATATGCCCCCTCCCATGAGTTCCAGGAGTTCTTTCGCAATGGAAAGACCAAGACCAGTTCCTTCTTTGTATCTGTTTTTCTTGGTATCTATACGTGAAAAAGAATTAAATATTCTTGTCATATCTTCACTCTTGATGCCCTGTCCTGTATCCTTCACAGACACCAGAAGTTCGATATCATCCCCTTCTATACTGTTTACCTCAAGCTTAACACGTACATATCCTGAATCAGTGTATTTAATAGCATTATTGACAATATTAATAATTACCTGCCGTATCTTCATGGAATCACCCACAAGCTTTTCAGGAAGTTCCGGAGTAATTTCGTATATCAATTCCACATCCTTCTCTGCTATTCTGTTTAAGAATATAAGTCCAAGATCATTAAGAACTGATAGTGGTTCGTACACCTCTTCTGCCAGCTTCATCTTACCAGATTCAATCTTTGATATATCAAGAATATCATTAATTATAGCCAGAAGTGCTGCACCTGAATTCTTAATATTCATAAGATATCCCTGTTCCTGTTCAGAATGCTGGTATCTTAGCAGAATCTCCGTCATTCCAACTATGGCATTCATAGGAGTTCTTATCTCATGAGACATATTAGCAACAAATGCAGACTTAGCATCATTTGCAATCTCTGCTTTCTCTTTGGCAAGCCTTAATTCCTCTAAAAGGTTATGACGCTCTTCATTATCTGAGAAATATATAACGTATCCAATCACTTCCGGTCCATCAAAACATTCTGATTTCTCAATCTTATAATGCCTTCCCTTAATTAATACCTCATATTTGTCTGATGAAATAATATTAAGAATCTCCTCACTTAACACGTCATTCCTTGATAAAAATTTCAGTTCTGGAAAAAGTTCCTGGGCAAGTCCATTGCAGGATTGGAATTCATAAACTCCATTCACCATAATGACCGCATCATTAACATATTCGAACAGCCTGCCCTGCCCC
>CALZFR010000187.1 GCA_945648485.1 uncultured Eubacterium sp.
TATTTAGTTATAAATTCACTCTGCCGACCAAAAATGGCGGCAGAATGGATTATCATACTATATATCGGAACATGTATAAAGAGTGTTAACCTTGTGAGAGAATTTACAAGCCAGAATATTATTCCAAATTATTATATACTAAATTGCTGATTATTCAGCTTTCTTCTCTTCCTTATCAACTACCTTGATAACACCCTTCTTCCACATAATCCATGATGAAAGAATTGCTACAGGAAGCATAATAATGATGATGAAACCTACAGCTCCGAATAAAGAACCACCACTTGAGACTCTTACTACAAGTGCAAGAATTGCAACGATTACAATTACAGGAATAACACCTGCCAGACCATTCTTAACAACCTTCTTTCCAGTATTAGTGCTGGCGAAAAGTCCCAGTGTCAATGAACCAAATAATGCAGGAATCAGGTATCCTGAAGCAGTCTTAACTGCAGGAAGCTCAAATATTGGACTAATCCATGTACTAAGAAGTGCAGCAAGTGCAAGGAGAACAACAGTCATAATTGAGCAGACAGCAACAGCCACTGAAGCAATAGCCTCACCTGCCGGTGTATTAGGCTCTTTCTTGGTTATATTCATGGCATTAACTGCACATGGAACCTTAAGGTTCATAATGTTACCTGTTATAAATGTAAGATACGATGCCGAACCAAGTATTGGTGTATATGTAATTGCTTCTGAAAATCCTACAGGAATGTATATAAGAAGTATTCCAAATGTTGCAACATTAAATACCATACCCAGTGTTGGCATGCAGCCATATACTCCAAGAACTATGAAAGGAAGGGCAATCATATATGCCAGTGCAATTACAGTACCTACTCTTCCCCATCTGTGACACCATGCCTGAAAGGAATCCATCTCATTTTTATTATTCTTACTCATATTACTCCCCTCCTAACCAAACAGCTTAACCCACAAAATCGAAGATGCCATACCTGCTATCATTGAAAATGCCATAATAAAATCTCCAAGCCAGCGAAGCTTTGGATTCTTGGCAAATATTCCAAGAGCTACAGCAACAACAAGACCTGTAAGCATTACGCAAGCCTGTATTGTATCTCCGATAAGAAGAACCGGAATATAAACAGCGAACATACAGAGCATAAACACTCCACTGAATACATGCTTCCAGTCACTTGAATTCTCTGTCTTATTAACACTCATTGAGAGCTTCTTTCCAAATGGAATAAGGATAAGGAAACCACTGAGCATACCAATACTCATAAGAATCATGACAACACCAAACTGCTGACCTGTTGCATTTGAGAGCATCTCTGCCGTCGAGTCAAATCCAAGTGCAGTAGATACGCTTCCGGCAATCATAGTTTCATATGATAAAGAACCTATAACTGAAAGTCTCCACCATGACCACACTGTACCAAGCACAGATATAAGTACAAATAAACCTACAACAATTGAAAGACTTGGAACTATTGAGAATACGCAGCTTGATTTGATAACCTTCTTGATTTCTTCTTTAGTAATTCCAAGCTCGATACACCTTTTACAAGCTTTTTTCAGATACACAAGTGAGAATCCCACTATGTACAGCAGTCCGATTATTACAAGTGTAAGCAGAAGCGGACTATTGATAATGTCACTCATCATTACGTTCATATTACTTTCCTCCAACGTATATTATATATATTCCTAAAAGCCAAACCGGCATTAAAGGCTTAAGTAAAATAATAAAAGTGCCGTCTACAGTTACTTAACCTGGGGATTATTATTATTTTCCTTTGTTAGAACTTAACTTCTTTTCCTTCCTTTAACCACTCCCTGAACTCTGCTGTTGCAGCAAACATTACATCACCTGATGAGTTGATTGCTGTTTCTAAAGAATCCTGAACAACTCCAACAATGAAACCAACTCCTACCATCTGCATTGCAACATCCTGTGATACACCAAGAAGAGAACATGCCATTGGAATCAAAAGAAGCGAACCACCTGCTACTCCTGACGCTCCACAGGCTCCCAGAGTTGCCACAAAACTAAGAATAATTGCAACTAGAATGTTAACCTCAATTCCCTGTGAGAAAGCCGCCGCGAGAGACATTACCGTAATAGTAATTGCTGCTCCGTCCATATTAATCGTAGCTCCAAGAGGAATTGCAACTGAATAGTATTCCTTATCCAGACCTAAATCTTCACACAACTTCATGTTAACTGGAATATTAGCTGCCGAACTTCTTGTAAAGAATGCTGTAAGACCTGATTCTTTAAAACAACGTAATACCAATGGATATGGATTTCTCTTCAGTGAGATGCCAATAATAAATGGATCTACAACCAGTGCTACCATAAGCATACAGCCCAGCAATACCGCTAAAAGCTTGCCATAAGTAGTAAATATCTCAATACCATTCTCACTTACAGATCCATATACCAGTCCCATAATTCCTATAGGAGCAAGCTGAATCACCCATCCTACTACCGTTGATACAGAAGTTGACAAATCACTTAAAACATTTTTTGTACCTTCTGTAGCTTTACTTCTGACTGCAAGTCCAATTATAACCGACCATGTAAGAATCCCTACATAATTAGCATTCATAAGCGCTGACACAGGATTTGCAACCATGTTATTTAACAGTGTACGGAACACCTCCCCAAGTCCTGTTGGGGCACTCTGCTCAACTGCTGTGTTTGCAAGTGGAATAATAACAGGGAACATATAGCTGACAAAAACTGCACATACTGCTGCTATTAATGTACTGAGCATATAATACCATATAACCATGGAGAATCGTTTTCCAATCCCTTTTCCTGCACTTGCCAGTGAGCTAATAACCAGAACAAGCACCAGAATTGGAGCAATCGCCTTTAATGCGCCGACGAAAACTTCACCGAATACCTTTATGAAATCTGCCTGTGGCAATAATATGCCAAACAAAACTCCGATTATTAATCCTGCCAAAATCCTTAAAATCAAAGGGGTATCTGTATATTTCTTTACTATCTTTTTCATATCTTCTCCATTCCGCAGACGCTTTTGCGTCGAAGGAATCGCGAGCCAAATTTCAGATTTGGCTCTGCGATAAAGGCTACTTTGTGACGCCTGCGGCACAAATAGCCGTGTGAAAAATAAGCTATCAAGCTTATTTTTCACACTATCTCCTTAAATATACTGTCATCTCAGCCGGTAAAATAATATATATTTTTTCTTTTCACCGGTAATCATAGATGACATTATAAATTATTTTGCCCAAAAAGTATATATTGTTCAAAAAAAGATAATAAAATTTCGCCACGCCAGCTCAAATCCGCCTTCGGCTCCTTCTCGCTGTCGGGCTGGCGCCCTATAAAATGGTTAAAAATTCCGCCCTTACAAGTAAACTTGCAGGGC
>CALZFR010000188.1 GCA_945648485.1 uncultured Eubacterium sp.
AGTGTGGCACACCTACTCTGGCATATAAAAGACGGAAATAATCATAAATCTCTGTCACAGTTCCAACTGTTGAACGGGGATTTCTGTTAGTAGATTTCTGGTCAATGGAAACCGCAGGTGAAAGTCCTTCAATGTTTTCCACATCCGGCTTTTCCATCTGTCCTAAGAACATTCTTGCATATGATGACAGTGATTCCATGTACCTCCTCTGTCCCTCTGCATATATTGTGTCAAATGCAAGACTTGATTTACCTGAACCTGAAAGTCCTGTAAGAACTACCAGCTCATTTCTTGGAATATCCACATCAATATTCTTAAGATTATGTTCATTAGCTCCTCTTATTTTAATATACTGTCTGTATTTACCCTTCTCCATCATTTTCCTCCATGGACGCTGTATAGATATTTGTTAATTTCTATCATCTTATCCCTGAGTGCAGCAGCCTCCTCAAAGTTCAGCTCTGCCGCAGCCTTATGCATATTCTTCTCTACCTGCTTCTTAATCTTTTCCAATTCAGTATCGCTCATAGACTCCAGATCCTTCTCAATGGAATCATTAGAGCCTCCAACTCCCTCTGCAACCTTGGAAATACTTATCAGGTCTCTTACTGCTTTCTTAATTGTCTGAGGAGTTATTCCATGTTCATCATTATACTTCTGCTGTATCTGTCTCCTTCGCTCTGTCTCAGATATAGCCTTCTCCATAGATTCTGTCACAGTGTCAGCATACATAATAACATGCCCTTCTGCATTCCTGGCAGCACGGCCTATGGTCTGGATAAGGGATGTCTCAGTTCTAAGGAATCCTTCCTTATCAGCGTCAAGTATTGCTACAAGCGAGATTTCCGGTATATCCAGTCCCTCTCTTAACAGATTGATACCCACCAGCACATCAAATCCATCAAGACGCATATCTCTTATAATCTTCTGTCTCTCCAGGGTATCTATATCAGCATGAAGATACTTTACCCTGATGCCAACCTCCTTAAGATAATCTGTAAGGTCTTCTGCCATTCTTTTAGTAAGAGTTGTTACCAGTACCTTGTTATGCTTTGCTGTTTCCTTATTAATCTCTGATATCAGGTCATCAATCTGTCCCTCTATAGGTCTTACAGATATCTCAGGGTCCAGAAGTCCTGTCGGTCTTATTACCTGCTCTGCCCTCATCAGCTCATGGTCCGCCTCATATGCACTTGGCGTAGCTGATACGAAGAGCATCTGGGAAATCTTACTCTCAAATTCTGTGAAATTAAGTGGTCTGTTATCCTTAGCTGATGGAAGACGGAATCCATAATCCACCAGTGTTGTCTTTCTTGACTGGTCCCCTGCATACATTCCCCTTATCTGCGGAATCGTAATATGTGACTCATCCACAATAATCAGGAAATCATCAGGGAAGTAATCCATCAATGTATAAGGAGGAACCCCAGCAGGAAGTCCCGAAAGATGCCTCGAATAATTCTCTATTCCGGAACAGAATCCTGTCTCCTGCATCATCTCTATGTCAAAATTAGTCCTCTCCTCAATTCTCTGTGCCTCAATCAGCTTATCCTCGCTCTTAAAGTACTTAATTCTTTCCTCTAGTTCTGCTCTGATATTCGCAATGGCAGCATCCATCTTCTCCCTGTCAACAACATAGTGGGAATTAGGGAAAATAGCAACATGCTCCAGACTTCTCTTAATCTCCCCTGTCAATGAGTCTATCTCTGTAATTCTGTCCACCTCATCACCAAAAAATTCAATCCTTACAGCATCTCCACTGGAACCGGCAGGATAAATCTCGACAACATCTCCCCGGACTCTGAATGTACCACGCTTAAAGTCCTGGTCGCCCCTGACATACTGTACATCGATAAGCTTTCTTATAACTTCATCTCTGTCCTTTTCCATCCCTGGTCTTAACGATATAACCATGTTCTGATAGTCAACCGGCGCTCCCAGTCCGTATATACAGGACACAGAGGCAACTATAATAACATCATTACGCTCTGATAAAGCTGCTGTTGCCGAATGTCTCAGCTTGTCTATCTCATCATTGATAGAGGAATCCTTTGCAATGTAAGTATCACTCTGGGGAACATAAGCCTCCGGCTGGTAATAGTCATAATAGGATACAAAGTACTCAACTGCATTCTCAGGGAAGAATTCCTTCATCTCCCCATACAACTGCGCAGCAAGTGTCTTATTGTGTGATATGATAAGTGTAGGTTTCTGTACACGCTCAATAATATTAGCCATAGTAAATGTTTTACCGGAACCGGTTACTCCCACAAGAGTCTCAAACTGATTCCCCTCTTCAAATCCATGTGCCAATGCCTCTATAGCCTGTGGCTGGTCACCCGTAGGCTTATATTCTGAATGTAATTTAAACTCCATACTCTCATCACCTTCTTAATTATAAATATGACATATCAGCCATCTTGTTAAACCTGTTACATCAGTTTAAAATAATATATCTTAAAACTTGTTTATTTCGAAATCGATGTACTAAAATCCAAGATTCTCATTTACAAGAATTACATGAATTCTATCCTTATGCCTTGAATATCTGGTTATAAGGAACTGACAGCATATTGTGTCAGGAGATTTACAATCCATACACCTTCCTGTTTTTGAACATGGTGTTGAAAGTCCGAATCTCTGGGCATTGATTGTAGCCGCTTCATTCCTTGCCCGTTTCATTGCAGCATCAGCGTCGCTGGCAACTTTATTAAGTCCTACAATAAGCACAAGCTTTTCAGGACCATAAGCATAGGCTGATACTCTGTTAGAATTACCATCAATGTTAACAAGTACGCCATCCTCTGTTATAGCATTAACACTTCCTAAATATACATCTGCAGAATATGCGAAAAGCTCAGCTTCTCTCTTATCCTTCATTGCAGCTCTGTCACAGTATTCATAATTACCATTCTTGACAGCATCTTCAAGTCCGATTTCTACAACAGACATAGAACCACCCTTCGCAACCCTGCTTCCCTCCGGAATAAGGTCTAATGCCATCTTTAACGCTTCCTCTTTACTTTTTGCATAGTAACCAGTCATATTACGAGATTCAAGTCCCTTAATAATCTGCTCCGCTAATAAATCATTTCTCTTAATTCTATTCTCGTCCATCTTTCTTCCTCCGTTTCAACAAAAATATATGGATATATACCACAGTAAACATATACCCATAACTACAATTAATGTTATGTTATTATACCATTATATTTTATAATTGTATATACCCAATCGAATATTTGTTCTATTAATAATAAAAATCCGAATCAGCATTTAACAATTACATTTTTTCATATAGCTGTGTTATAATTAAATAAAAATCGCCGGGAGGTATCCTATGATT
>CALZFR010000189.1 GCA_945648485.1 uncultured Eubacterium sp.
CATAGCATTAACAACCTTCTCAAATCCAGCGATGTTAGCACCTGCAACATAGTTGCCTTCCATATTGTATCTCTTGGCAGCATCATCAATGTTGTGATAGATGTTAACCATGATGTTCTTAAGCTTAGCATCAACCTCTTCAAATGTCCAGCTAAGTCTCTCAGAGTTCTGGCTCATCTCAAGAGCTGATGTAGCAACACCACCTGCATTGGCAGCCTTACCACATATGAACCATACACCATTATCCTGTAAGTACTTAGTAGCATCAAGAGTTGTAGGCATGTTAGCACCCTCACATACAGCCTTGCAGCCGTTAGCTACTAACTGCTTAGCGTCATCAATGAGTAACTCATTCTGTGTAGCACATGGAAGAGCCACATCACACTTAATCTGCCATACTCCACGACCCTCATGGTATTCAGCGCTCTTTCTTGCAGCTGCATACTCTGTAAGTCTTGCTCTCTTAACTTCCTTAATCTCCTTAAGAAGTTCAACATCAATTCCTTCTGGATCATATATCCATCCTGTAGAATCTGAACATGTAACAACCTTAGCACCAAGCTGCTGAGCCTTCTGAATTGCATATATAGCAACGTTACCAGCGCCTGAAACAACTACTGTCTTACCAGCAAGTGACTCTCCGTGGCACTTGAATAACTCCTCTGTAATGTAAAGAAGACCATATCCTGTAGCTTCTGTTCTTGCAAGGGAACCACCATATGTAAGTCCCTTACCTGTAAGAACGCCTTCGAACATTCCTCTGATTCTCTTGTACTGTCCAAACATGTAACCGATTTCTCTTGCGCCTGTTCCAATATCACCGGCAGGAACATCCACATCTGCACCGATGTACTTGCAAAGCTCTGTCATAAAGCTCTGGCAGAATGCCATAATCTCTCTGTCTGACTTGCCCTTAGGATCAAAATCAGAACCACCCTTACCACCACCAATTGGTAAGCTTGTAAGTGAGTTCTTAAAAATCTGCTCAAAACCTAAGAACTTGATTATACCAAGGTTTACAGATGGATGTAATCTTAATCCTCCCTTGTATGGTCCAATAGCGTTATTGAACTGAACACGGAATCCTCTGTTAACCTGTACCTGACCCTTATCATCTACCCAAGGAACACGGAACATAAGAACTCTGTCTGGCTCTGTGATTCTCTCAAGTATAGCGTTCTCTCTGTAGAGCTTCTCATTAGCGTCTACAACTGGTCTTAATGACTCCAATACTTCACTTACAGCCTGTAAAAATTCTGGCTGGTCAGCATTCTTCTTTGAAACTACTTCAAGGACTTCATCTACGTAACCCATTTTTTAGTATCCTTTCTTTTTAACGCCTTTAGCGATTTAATATGCTAATATTATAAAGTCATGAATTTATAATATCAAGTTTTTTTTAGCATTTTTTAATATTTACCTGCTCCATTATTAACTTGTTATTTCCATAAAATGTAGTATAATAAGTTGTACTATTTTCTCAATAATGAGAATCAACGTGAATGGAGATTGATATGTCTAATTTTTTTTCAAAGACTAATAGAGACATTTCCTTAGTATTCAAAAAAAAGTCTACTCTCAACAAGAAGATGCAAAAACGAAGAAGACGTGGATTCGGAGCAATATTTGGACTGATTCTTGTGCTTATTCAGCTTGTTGCCACAGTCCTTTTCTCCCTGGAGCTGATAAAGCTCAATGTTCTTCCTATGAATTATCTCATTGGGCTCATTGTAATCCTTGGACTTCTTGTTCTGTATGATTTTACCGCCCAGTTTAACAGAGCTCACATCCTTGGTAAATTCCTGTCTGTATTTATGACAGCTGTTATGGTTTTGGGGTTTTTGGCAGGGGGAAAGATTAATTCAACATTTAGCAAGATTACAGGTGAGACAATAACATCTTCCGAAGTAATTGATATTGTTGTTCTTGCAGACGACAAGGCAGCATCTGTTGGAGATACTCTGAATTATTCTTACGGATATAACAGTAATATTGAGGGAAACTCTATCAAGAAAGCATTATCACAGATAGAGAGTTCATATTCATGTACGCTGGCATCCCATGGTTACAGCAACTGGGATGATGTAATCAATAAACTGTACGAGAATAAGGAGATTAAGGCCATTGCCGTCAGTTCCAGCATTAAGGCATCTCTCAATGAAGATTATGAAGCATTTGGCGTGAAAACCAAGGTTATAGATTCTATAAGAATTACCAAGCAGATAAGCGTTCCAAAGGGTACAGCAGTTGCCAAGAATGCTCCGTTTGTAGTATATGTTTCTGGTAATGACGGATACGGAAGTATATCTGACATGGGTAAGAGTGATGTTAACCTTCTTGCTGTAATCAATCCTGAAACAAGACAGGTACTTCTCATATCTACTCCTAGAGACTATCGGATTACTATTTCAAGAGTACTTGATGATGGCTCAGTCATCTCCGGCAAGGATAAACTTACCCACGCCGGTAATTCAGGCGTACAATACTCTATGAAGGCCCTATCAGACCTTTATGGAATTGATATTGACTATTACTTCAAGATTAACTTTACCGGATGCGTCAAGCTTGTAGATGCCCTTGGAGGAATTACTATTAATTCATCTGTGGAATTCACTAACGGATGGGAGGCATCTGAAAACACCTATCACTTTGTTGTAGGACCTAATGAATGTGATGGTGAGAAGACTCTTGCATTCGTAAGAGAAAGAAAAGCATTTTCAGACGGTGATATGCAGCGTGGAAAGAACCAGCAGGCAGCCATAACAGGAATGATTGATAAAGCTACATCTCCAGCCATTCTTGCAAGCTACACATCAGTTCTGGATGCAGTAAGCAATATGATGATAACCAACATGCCAACTGAGACAATTACAGGCCTGATAAAGAGTCAGATTGCCGATTCCACCCCATGGAATGTCCAGTCATACTCAGTAGGAGCCACCGCTTCCGGAACAATGTATCTTGAACTGTACGATTTCTATGCATCATGCCTTACACCAGATTATGATGATATCAACATAGCCATCAAGCTTATCAACAAGATACAGAACGATGAGGTCTTCAATGTAGACGAATACGTAGAAAGCTGCAAGACCCCAGAAACAACAACTACTTCTTCAACTAATACAACAACCAAAGCTACAACCCACTAGCCCCAGGTATGTATTAGAAAGATTTTTTGTTTTTATAATGAGTTGTGTAAGAAGAAACCACGTAAACTTGCGGTTTGGCGTATAAACAGCCTTCGCTATAGTGGCCCTGGCTGCACACTCCAATAGAAAAAGTCACATTAGAAGAAATCTTAGCGCTGTGGCGTGTATGGATTACACTTCGCCACCAATGGG
>CALZFR010000190.1 GCA_945648485.1 uncultured Eubacterium sp.
GACACAGACAGCTTGCTGGCTAGTGGCTCCTTATTTTAATCTATGTGAGTCAAACAAACACCGAGATAGAGTAACTTTTATAGTAAGTTGATAGTTGAAATTACTACGCTCTGATGTATAATAGAGGAAGAAAGTACGCAAGATAATACGCAAGTAAATGGAGGTGTTTCTGTGGGAAGTTATAAGCCACCTTATATAATTACAAATGAGATATTGTCGTATGTATCATCTATCTCAGAAAAGCTTGGACGTATTACAGCAAACAGTAATTTAGAAGCTAAACCACATTTAAGAAAAAATAATCGAATAAAGTCTATCCACTCTTCACTGAAGATTGAAGCTAATTCACTTTCTTTAGGTCAAGTCAGGGATGTTATTAATGGTAAGACTGTATTAGGGGAGAAAAAAGAAATCCAGGAAGTGAAGAATGCTTATGCTGCTTATGAGAAGATTTCTGAAATCAATCCATACAGTATTGCGGATTTGAAAAAATACCATGGCATTATGACCCAATATGTTGTGGAAGAGTCTGGAAAATTCCGCCATGGCGAGGAAGGCGTTTTTAACGGAAATGAATGCATTTTCATGGCCCCTCCTGCACAGCTTGTTCCACAGCTTATGGATGATTTGTTTAAATGGATGAAAAAAGCACAATTACATGTCCATCCATTGATTCTAAGCAGTGTCTTTCATTATGAGTTTGTTTTTATTCATCCGTTTTCTGATGGTAATGGCAGAATGGCAAGATTGTGGCATACAGCTATACTCTCTGAATGGAAACCGATATTTGAGTACATTCCAATTGAAAGTCAGATTGAGAAGTTTCAGGATGAGTATTATGATGTGATTGCGAGGTGTCATGTAGATGGTGCATTCACTATTTTTATTGAGTTTATTTTGTCTCAGATAGATAAGATTCTGGACGATATTTCTATTCAGATTAGCGAGGATAATGAACAGCTGTCGGAATGTGTTAAGAAGCTGCTTGAAGTTATGGAATACGATATTCCGTACACAGGCAATGCACTGATGGAGAAACTAGGGTTGAAATCGAAGGAGGGATTCCGCAGAAATTATCTCCGTCCGGCAATTAATATGAATCTGATTCGCATGACAGTTCCGGATAAACCGAACAGCAGGAATCAAAGATATGTTAAAGTATAACCCATATATTCAGAACTGAAAGAGGTTCATGAATTAAGAAGTTTCAAGCTTCAGAAATATCCTATGATACATTAAATTGTTAATTATTTACTATAAATAATAAAAAAATCATGTTTCAATTATTTAAAATGTATAATATAATAAGCAAAAAGGTACCAGGCAGGTACTAAATTATAGGAGGGCATTCTAATGAGAAAAAAACTTTTATCACTTTTATGTTGTGTAGCTATGGTTGTTTCATGCGTGGGATGTGGTGGAGCTAAAACAGACAATGCAGGTGCTGGTAACCAAGGTGCATCTAATAATCCTTCAGGCGGAACAGTAACACTTGTTATGGCAGAGGTTAACCCACTTGATACTATCGTAGGTATGACAGATAAGTATTTTGCTGATAAGGTAAAAGAATTATCTAATGGTTCAGTAGTAATCGACTT
Organism: uncultured Eubacterium sp.; assembly: GCA_945648485.1. Taxonomy (GTDB): domain Bacteria; phylum Bacillota; class Clostridia; order Lachnospirales; family Lachnospiraceae; genus Lachnospira. The sequence goes on from CALZFR010000190.1 coordinate 1,599, forward strand.
ACAGGCAGCAGGTGTACTTGGATCAGAGAACGACGTTCTTGATACAATGCTTGCTCCTGGTTCAACAATTGACATGTCACGTATTTCAGCTTTCGCTCTTACAAGCTACGGCGGACAGAAGTCAATGTTACTTTCTCTTCCATACACATTTGTATCAAGAGATCATTTCTGGAAATTCGCTACATCTGATCTTGCAAAGGAATTCCTTCTTGAGCCATCTAAGAATGGTACAGGCGTAAGAGGTCTTTTCTACGCTGAGGAAGGTTTCCGTCATTTCTTCACAAGCAAGAACATTAAGGGAATTGAAGACCTTAAGGGTATGAAGATCCGAGTTTCTAATGACCCAATTATGAACGGACTTGTTGAAGGTCTTGGTGCATCTCCAACAGTTGTTTCATTCGGTGAGCTTTATTCAGCATTACAGACAGGTGTAGTTGATGCTGCTGAGCAGCCAATCGCAAACTACAAGTCTAATGCATTCCCAGAAGTAGCTAATACTATGATTCTTGATGGCCATACATTAGGTGCTGTACAGGTTATTATTACAGATGAGGCTTGGAACAAGTTATCTAAGGAACAGCAGGATGCAATCACTAAGGCTGGTGAGGAAGCTTCTAAGTACAACAGAAGTATTTCACAGGATAAGGAAGACAAGGTTCTTGCAGAGTTAAAGTCTTCTGGATGTAATATTGTTGAAGTTAAGGATAAGACTCCATGGCAGAACGCAGTAAAGAGCGTTGTTGAGAAGAATATCAAGGGCCAGGAAGACTTATACAATAAGATTGTAAATATGAAGTAAAATCTTACAGAGTTACATAGGACTTTGTCAAGGCGTGGGGAAGAGCGTCTTCCCCACGCTGTTTTTCAATATTAAGATGGGAGGTAGAGTATGCCATCAATATTTTCAAAAATAGATAGAATAAAACCGGTTTATGATGTTACATACAAGATTGTTTTATTTATTTGTAAAATACTTTTGATAGTAGATATTCTTATAACTTCATTCTGCGTATTAGGAAGATATGTGCCATTTATTCCAGATCCTGCATGGAGTGAAGAAGTGGTTCTGTCGTGTATGTCATATATGGCCGTATTGTCAGCGGCTTTAGCAATTCGTAGAAATGCACATATTCGTATGACAGCTTTTGACAGATATTTACCAACAGTAGTTTTAAAAGTATTAGATATCGTTTCTGATGTTGCGGTATTAGCATTAGCATTTGTTATGATTAAGTATGGTTGGAAATATGCATCTCTGATTGGTGTTAAGGCAAGATATGTAAGTATGCCTAGCATATCAAAGTTCTGGATGTATCTTCCTATTCCACTTGCAGGTGTTGCCATGGTTGTATTCGAGCTTGAGGCTATTTACAATCATATTAAAGCATTCTGGTCTAAAGAGGAGAAAGGAGGAGTAAACGCATGACAACACAAACAACAGCGATTATAATTTTACTTGTTTCTTTCTTAATTATGATTTTTTTAAGATTTCCAATTGCGTATGCAGTTGCTATATCTTCACTTTTATGTTTAGCATATCAGGGTACTAACTTTAATATTCTTTGCCAGTATATGGTAAAAGGTATCAGTTCATTCAGTTTGATGGCGGTTCCATTCTTTATTACCATGGGATGTCTGATGGGTTCCGGTGGTATATCATCTAAACTGATTGATCTTGCTAATGCATGTGTTGGATGGA
>CALZFR010000191.1 GCA_945648485.1 uncultured Eubacterium sp.
CAAGGACAAGTAAACAACGCATTCTTTACGCTGTGTGCCCGAAAATAAGTCAAAAAGGGTTTCCATGGTTGTATTGACTGACTACCCATGAATATAGTTATACGCTCTGTAACAGGTCGAGAATCTAAGTGTTGAGGCCTATAGTAATTACACTCGCTTATTTCAACAACTGCCCGACAACTCGCCCCTGTACGGGGCTCAGACATTCGTGCAGTTGTTGGCGAAGTGTAATTCCTACAGACCTCAGCACTAAGATTTCTTCTAATCGTTACAGAGCGTATAACTATATTCATGGGCAGTCATCCTTTACAGATTTTCAACCCTTTTTGGCTTATTTTCGGGAATCCAGTGTAATTAGAGCTTTTTTTATAATATCAATTGTATAATCAACATCATCCCTGGTGTTCTGCTCTGACAGCGTAAAACGCAGGGAACTTCCTGCCCTTCTTCCTCTTTCCTAGGCACCTCCGTGGATGAATGAAGGGATTGCAATTCCTTTTCTGATATACATAAGTCCCACTCCCTTTGGTCCATTGAGCTTATGGGCGCTGGCACTCAACATGTCAATGTTCATTTTCTCCACGTCAAGATATGTCACCTCAAATCCGTGCTTTTCCAGATATTTACAGGTATTCAGCACAGCATGGTGCTCAATCCTGGTAGTGATAATATGTTTTCCCATGAAAATTAATGATAATTGATGGTAATTGATTCTAACGGCACCAGATATTATAATTCATTGCCCTCCCGGCACATCAATAATTCATCTGCACATAGAGAGATGGATTTGCCGTCTTTCCAGTATCAACCATCTTACCATTCTTATATTCCATTGTAGTGTTTAAGCTGTCACTGGCACTGCTTGAACCAATATGAGCAAACAGGCTTCCTCCTTCATAGTAGTACCGGTCTCTTGCCTCACTGATAAATACTGCTTTAGGATTACCCTGTTGGTCAAGTGTATACAGTGCAAATATCATTTTACCATAAAATTCATCTGTTATGGCAGCGGTAGTACCAACCACCATATCCATAATACCATTGCCGTCAATATCTTTAACGGTGATTCCAATATTTTTTGAAGGATCTGTTCCATAACAATCCGCCATTACCAAAGGCATGTCATTCTCTATAAGCTTATCCGGAGTCCACTTCTCTCCTATAGCCTTATCGTACAGATTAACAAGCTTCTCGAATCCACCGGAATTATTTGATGTATCCTTTGCAGATGTTTTCTCTGCAGTGGTTTTCTCTGCAGTGGTTTTCTCTGCAGTAGTTTTCTCTGCAGTGGTTTTCTCTGCAATGGTTTCACCCGGAACTGTATTGTTGTTACCCATATGGTCTGTTCCCTTGTTTCCCTTTCCACATCCAGATAACGACATAATTAATATCAATGATAGTGCTATTATTCTTTTCTTCATCACTACCGCCTCCTCATATTGTAAGTTTTAGCTCATTATATCACGATTCGCACTTCGTGCTTGACGATTTCTTCGAAATCTATCGTGATTGTCATTCGCCGCTCGCGATGAACATGCTCCGCCTGCTCCCGCTCGCTAATACTCATTATATCACATCCTCACTTACAAAACCCTTAAATACATAACTTTTTTCTATCATTTTAACATTACGTAAATAATCTGTATTTTACATGCTTATTGACATTCTATTACCTTGACACCTTATTTTATTAAAAATATAATTTATTTCAGATAATAATGTAAAACTACAAAATAATTTTTAACCCATAACAAGGAGAAAAATATGCGTTCATCATCAAAACAGATTGATATGACAAAAGGGCCAATAATAAAGCTTGTTGTCCTGTTCGCCCTGCCAATATGCCTTGGAAATATTCTGCAGCAGCTGTACAGCACAGTAGACACACTTATAATCGGTAATTTCTGCGGTTCTGTTTCTCTTGCTGCCGTAGGTACAAGTTCACAGCCAGTAGAAATGCTTCTATGCATATTCTTGGGCATTGGTACCGGCGTATCCATACTGGTTTCCCAGTATTTTGGCAGTAATGACGCAGACAAATTAAAGAGCACTGTTGCTACATCAGTTTCATTTCTGTATATGTGTGCCATTCCCGTATCTGTTCTTGGACTTTTTATCGGACCGCTTATCCTTAAGTTCATGCAGGTTCCTGAAGAGACATTCATGTATGCCACATACTACATCGACATAATATTCCTAAGCACCCTTGGAAATATGGGGTACAACATGAATGCCGGAATTCTCCGGGGTCTGGGAGACAGCACGGCATCACTGTTATTCTTATTCATATCATGTTTTGTAAATATCATTCTGGACCTTGTATTCGTGGCAGGATTCAGAATGGACGTTCCCGGTGCTGCCCTTGCTACAGCTATCGCTATGTTCGTATCCTGGTTTTTCTCTATTGCCTACATTAAGAAAAAATACCCGGAGCTTGAATTTACAATACTGCCTCACCGTGTGGACTTTGGGATACTAAAAGAGGTCATATCTGTTGGTCTTCCACTGGGACTTAATAATTCCCTATACTCCATCGGACATATTATAATCCAGTCCCTTATTAATGCACAGGGTTCAACATTTATTGCAGCATGTACTGTAGGCGGAAAAATAAATGGTCTTGCCAATGTTGCCATTACATCCTTCTCTTCAGCTGCCACTACCTATGCAGGTCAAAATCTGGGTGCAAAGAATTACAAACGTCTTAAAAATGGTGGCTTACGGATTCCATTATTCTCTGGAATTGTTACTGCCATTGCAGGAATTACCATGACCTGTTTCTGCAGACCTGTACTTGCCTTATTTACTAATGATGAGGCTGTTCTAAGGCTTGCTGTACAGTATGTAAGAGTTGTTCTGCCATTCACATGGTGCTATGCAATATTCAACGGAATTATAAGCTTTGTCAACGGACTTGGTGAAGTAAAATTTCCTACAATTGTCAACATACTTATGTTCTGGGCTGTAAGAATACCGTGTGGATTCATTATTGCAAACTATTTTGATGGAACATATATTATGGCTTCGTTTCCAATTAGCTTTGTATTTGGAATGCTGGCAATGCTGTCCTACTATCTGTTTTCAAAGCGGTGGAAAGAAATCAAAAGACTGGCGCAGTAAGAAAGTCAGGCTCATGTTGTCTGTATGCTTCAGTGGCATGGCTGACTGTAACAGATGGGTCACCCTAAACCGGTATCACACACCAGTCCCCATAAACACGAAGATAATCTAAGTGTTGCGGCATATATGGCTTACACTCGCTTATTTCAGCAACAGCCCT
>CALZFR010000192.1 GCA_945648485.1 uncultured Eubacterium sp.
GGTAGCCTATGATTCTTGAACATATTGAAATACTTCATTCATTAAATATCTTCTCAATAACCTTACGTATATTCCTGGCTCTGATTCTCGGAGGTGCACTGGGGCTGGAACGTGAACAGAAACAGCGTCCAGCAGGCTTTCGAACCTACATGATAGTATGTGTTGGTTCAGCTCTTGCATGTATAACCAATCTCTTCATGGTAGAAGCCCTTAACGCCTCAGATCCTGCAAGAATTCCTGCACAGGTAATCAGTGGAATAGGTTTCCTCGGTGCAGGTACCATTCTTGTCACAAGAAATAACCACATAAAAGGTCTCACCACTGCAGCCGGTCTGTGGTGTACTGCAGCCATTGGAATTGCAGTTGGCACCGGTCTCTACTCAGGTGCTATTCTCTGTACCTTCCTAATAGTATTCTCATTTAGAATGCTCACCTTTGTGGATAAGAAAGTAACAAAGAATAACCGCTACAAGAATTTCTATGTAGAATACCAGAATCCAGCATTTATCCGCTCTCTGATAAAATACTGTAAAACCAATGACATAAGCCTTCAGGATTTAGATATCATCTCCAGAGACAAAGAGACAGGCAATTGTGCCACTTTCACCCTGAAAATCCCTGATCCATCCAAACGCCTCACCGCCTGCGAAGAGATTAACAATATAGAAGGCATAATCATCCTTGAAGAAGTCTAGTACATCGTTTCGTAAATAACTGATGTACTGGCTCTCATCCCCAGAGCATGAAAAACGCCAGCCCAGTAATCCGTGGCTGCAGATTTAAGCATGGATAATGCAAAGCTGACTTGCTGCAATTGTTTAAGCTAAACAGCACAGTACACCCATGCCTAAATAAAAAAAATGTCACTACGAAGAGAATCTAAGCGTTGCTACGTATATAAATTACACTCGCTTATTTCAGCAACGGGTCAAAACTCAGCCCTTCGGGCTTCAAACAGTTGCCCCGTTGCTGGCGAAGTGTAATCCATATACGTCGCAGCGCCAAGATTTCTTCTAATGTGACTTTTTTTATTTAGGCATGGGTGTACTGCGTCATTTAACACAGATAAAGCATCCAGCAAGTCAGCTTTGCATTATCCAGGCTCAAATCCACATTCACAGTTAACGCAGCTCGCCTTTTACATACTCCAGTGCCGCATCAAGCTGTAAATCCTCCGTAGCATCCTTTGGAAGCTCCACAACCATATTAGGTGTAACTCCATTTCCCTGGATGACCTGCCCCTTAGGAGTGTAATACTGTGCAATTGTATACTTAATCGCACTTCCATCTGTAAGAGGCTGTATTGTCTGCACGATACCCTTTCCAAATGTCTGTGTTCCTATAATCTTACCCTTGCCATAGTCCTGCACAGCTCCCGCAAATATTTCAGCTGCACTGGCACTGTTGCCGTCTACAAGAACAGCCATAGGAACAGTAATTTCATTGTCAGAGGAACCATTATATTCCTTTCTGTTTCCATTCACATCATCGGTATACACAATAAGACCTTTAGGAATAATCTCATCAACAATATCAACAACCACATTGAGCAATCCGCCCGGGTTAGATCTTATATCCACAATAAGTCCCTTAAGCCCCTGATTATTCAGATCTGTCAGAGCTTCCTTAAACTGTTCTGTAGTCACCTCATCAAACTGGCTTATCTGGATGTACCCAATGGAATTCTCCATCATCTTATAATCTACAGTCTTAGTAATTATCTCATCTCTTATTATGGAGAACACAAAAGTCTTGTCATCCCTTACTATTGTAAGATTAACCTGTGTCCCCTTGTCACCCTTAATCAGGGCAACTGCTGAACTAAGATCCATCCCTGTAATATCAGTGTCATCCACCTTAATAACAACATCTCCGTCTCTTACTCCTGCCTTGTATGCCGGTCCGTCTTCAAATGCATCAAGCACCATTACACCACCTGACTCATTAATGCTGCATAACGCCCCTACTCCGTAAAACTTTCCTGAGGTTGATTCCATCAGCTTCTTATATTCGTCTGCAGTATAATATACTGTATACTTATCATCATAAGAAGACAAATATGCCTTGTATATGCTATCTGCTGACTTTTCTTCATCAGCCTGGTCAAAATAAAACTTATTGCTAAGCACTGAATTCAATGCATTAAGCTTTCCTGCAACCTTTGAACCAATTCCTTCCGACTCATCAGAAGCTGTTCCTGTAACATATATCTCTCCGTTAACACCCAGATGGATATATCCCTTTGACACTAATTGTGATACTCCCAGGACACAAAGTGTCACTGTAATAAACGCTCCCAACAAAACACCTAAAAGCAGCGTAGGCACGCTGCTTTTCTTTTTAGGATTATTTTTCTTATATTCATCATAAGATCCGTAAACAGGACCATAATTCTGATTATCCATAACTCACCTTCGATAATATATTATGATATTTATGATGGTTTACTTACATAATTCCATGGATTTACATAATTACCATTAAGTCGCACACCAAAATGAAGATGCACACCAAAAGAATTACCAGTGTTACCCATTCTTGCTATCTGCTGTCCCTTAGTAACTGTATCACCTTTCTTTACAAGAAGAGAAGAACAGTGCATATATACTGTATATAGTCCATTCCCATGGTATATCCATACCCAGTTACCCGCTGTGGAACTAAAAGTAGCTATAGTAACCTCTCCGCTGTCTGCCGCATATATAGGGTCTCCTGCAACACCTCTCTTCTGGGCGCCAATATCTACACCCTTATGTGGACTGGTTCGATCTTCAGTATCACCATAATCAGAGGTTATTCTTGTAGATGGTGTAGGCCACTGGAATATACCAGTTCCGCTTACCGCCGGATTGCCCTGCTTCCTCATCTCTTCTTCCATCTGTTTAATTTGATCTTCAAACTGCGAAAGGTCTGTAGATAACTTATTTTCCAGATTAGAAGCTGTTGTAAGCTGTCCATTCAGCTTTGTCATCTCCTGGAGACGCTGATCCTGCAAAGATGCATATTCTGACTTCTGGCTATCAAGCTCTGACTCCTGATCCTTGAGAAGTGCATATTGTTCTTCAAGTTCAGTCTTAGTCTTATCGATATAGCTTACAGTCTCCTGGTATCTTATCATCATATCCCTGTCATATGCAGATATGCTGGATATGTATTCAGCCTTGTTAAGAAGCTCTCCCACACTCTCTGACTTAAGCATAAGTGCGAAATAGCTTTCAGTATTATTCTCATACATGAACTGAATTCTTAACTTCATCATGTTGTACT
>CALZFR010000193.1 GCA_945648485.1 uncultured Eubacterium sp.
TTATATTCAATAATGTTATAGGTTTTCATTATATGACCAATCTCATTACTGAACTTTCTCTCAGTATTATTGACCTTTAACACAAGTAAATCAATTCTTAAAGGCTCCTTGCTCAAATTATGCTCCTGTTCAATTCTGACATACTCATAATCGCTCTTAAATTCCAGTCCCATTGCCGCAGCAAATGCTGGATGCCACTGTATTTTTTCTGGTGAATCCTTCAAATATCCTCCTGTGGTCATGTATATTATAAATCATCCTCCCTGTAAAAAACAGCCGTAGAATTTCACAAAAATCTCTGTGAAATCACTGCGGCTGTATGTCTCCCCTCTGGCTTATTAGTTTATAAAATAATTTTTTAACTCTATCTTATTTTACCCTTGATATTACCCCAAGGTCCATCTCATGTACTGTATCACACAGCACTTCTATATCCTCAGAACTATGGTTTGCCATAATAATCGTTTTTCCCTGGTCAGCAAATGAGCGGAACAGTTCCCTCATCTCCCCAACTCCATGTTTATCAAGTCCGTTCATCGGCTCGTCAAGAAGTAGAATTTCAGGGTCTTCCATTATTGCCTGGGCTAGTCCAAGCCGCTGCCTCATTCCAAGTGAATATTTTCCCACATGTTTTTTGCTGTCAGGGTCAAGTCCGACCATCTGAATGGTCTGTCTTATCTTTTCTTTTGATATTTTCTTATTAATTTTCGCAAGAAACTTTAAATTATTATATCCACTGTAATTATACAGAAATCCTGGTTCCTCAATTATTACTCCCAGCTTCTTTGTGGTTTCATTTCCTTGTCCAACCTGCATTCCGTCAATATATATTTCTCCCTGGGTTACAGGAACAAGACCACATATACACTTTAGAAGCATTGTTTTGCCGGAACCATTTCTTCCAATTAATCCATGTATCTTTCCTTTCTCAAAAGATGCTGACACATCATTAAGAACTACTGCCTGTCCGAATTTCTTGGTTACATTCCTGACTTCAATTATTCCACTGCCAGAAGCAGTGTTACTTATATTATTACTTTCTTCAGTGATGTTTGCTTCTTCATATTTGCTGATATCTTCCTGCATATCGAACCCCCTTCATTTACCTTTCTTTTCTTACAACAATTTCCTGTTTTTCGCATATACTCAGTGAAATAATAATGAACACAATAATTGTTACAATATAGAATGTCAGTATGAATTCTATATGTGGCAAAATAGTATATCCGCCTACATCTACATTGTTAAGTGAATTCCAGCTAATCGGTGAAAATTTAACTAATGAGGCGTACCCATCAACCAGTGCAGTCATAATTATTAATACTGAAGCTGCCACACTTCCTGCCACTGTAGATTTGCTCAGGACATTTACCACATATATTATCATTCCTAGAAATACAAAGCTCAGAAACATAAGCAGGAACGAGAAGAACATTGCCTGGGCAGGTGTATAATATTTAATTACCAAGCCAATTACCTGAACAGTATTGTAATTCAGACCAAGCTTCTGCAGCACATTAGTAGTTCCTGCTGTCCCAAGAACCTCTCCCCACTTTTGATTCCATTCAATATGGTTAATGTTAACAATAATAGTAGACAACAACAGCACTGATGCATATACAAATGATGTAAAGAATATATACAACATCTGTCCGGCACACCACACCTTTCTCTTCGTCCTTACCATTACATACACCTGATTGGCATCTATGAATGGTGCGTCACAGAATAAAAAAATAAGTGGCAGCATGAATGCTATCTTCATGTATCTGTATGTAAAAAGAAATGGGAAAATCCATGGGCTGCACTTCATACCCATGGAATCGCTTAATTCTCCTATTCCACTGGTATAGAGGATTACGCACATTATGGCAAATACCATCACCATCTTAATTCTATTATTAGAACCCCATTTACGTACATTCTGAAAACATATTCTAAATGACTTCATTTTGCACCCTCCTTCTTACATTGTACGCAAACAACAGAGATGCAATAAGAATGTATCCCAGACATACCATAATTGACATTACAATGGTTCCTGCTGTTCCCATACCGTATGCTGAGTTGCCAATCTGGATACTGTAAAGCCGAAGTACTTTAGGAATACATCTTCCTACAACCTCAAATATGGTGTTAACAAATATAGTAGAAACCATGGCTGCAAATCGTCCCTTAACATATGATGAGAATGTCATTCCCCATACAGCATATACTGCAGAAACCATAGAAAAGAAAAACACCTTTATAATTATCACCAGAAAAGGGAAAGATGAATTGGCGCAGTCATAATATACAGTCCCCTCTTTTATGTTAAACAGCTGAATTCCTACTCCATTGGTAATACTACAATATACTGAATATATCATCATTCCAATAAAAGACACAGCCAATGACGACATAAAGCATATGATTATCTTTGAAACAATATAAGTATGTGTACTGCTACGAAGAATAATGAGATCCATGTATTTATCAGCAATGTCATCACAAAAGCTTGTTGCCATAGGTAATGACGCAAGCAGAATTAGCACTCGCTGAAAATTGCTTAAACCCACAATATAAGTTAACATTCCATCGCAACTATATTTTAATCCGTCAGAAAAGGGCTCTGTTATTAAAATGGCTATAATTGCTAAAATATAAAGCACAATACATATAATAAAAGTAGATTTTGAAAACAGTCTTATACATTCTGAACGGAGATTTCCTATTATATTTTTCATATACACTTCCTATCTTCCAATAAAAATAGATTTATTAATTGTATCCACAAGATAAATCTGCTCCCTTTTACTGGTTACTGTCTCTCCGTTCTTATTACTGGTAACTTCTGTTTCCGTCTGCAATACCCAGTATGGATGTGCCGCGAAAACGGGGTCTTTTTCACCAACTGGTGCCAATGGAACATATGCCAGATATACATCTGTAATTACCTTCTTATTTAACTGGGAGGTATACTGGTATGAATCAGCAAATGACTGAAGAGCCTCTTCTATTGAACACATTTTCCCTGAAATCTTATCTTCGCTCTGAATGTCATATAATCCATTAATTTCTAATTTTTTTAGTCCATCTCTACCCATTACAATTCTTACAATATATTCCATAGAAGAATATGATGAATTCTCAACTCCCTTATATGTAATTTGCATATCCTTTAACATAAGGGCATATTCCATGTAATATACCTCATCACTCTTATTCCACAGAATCTTTTGTCCATTAGACTCATAATACTCTTCTGTCCTAGGATGCATC
>CALZFR010000194.1 GCA_945648485.1 uncultured Eubacterium sp.
TTTATCTTATCCTTCCATTCATAATTGTTTAAGAATCTTTCTTCACTTATATATGCCATCATTGCAAGATTACCTTCCTGGATAAGATCTCCTGAAAGAACACCCTTGCGTCTGAAAGGTTCTATCCATTCAACAATTTTATTTAAGAAAGATGAAGACAATATCTTCAAGGATTCCTTATCCTTATCTTCAACAATATTCATAAGAAGAAATGCTCTGCCAGTATCTGATAATTGTTCAATTTTACTTAACTCATCCAGATACATAGCTATATATTCTTCATCCCTTTTGTAGTCCTCTTCACTAAGCATGGTAAATGATTCATTCTCATCACTGTCTTTATCACTCTTATCTTCTTCCATCATGGCAAGAAAAGGATTATCACCTAAATCCTCACCTGACACTTTTATATTATTTGCCAATAAATAACCATAAACCATATTAAGGCTGGATTCATCAAGTTCTATCCCCTTAAAGTAGCCTGTTACATCATCCCTGGTAACTATATTGCCATTAACTTTTGCATATTCCTTTAATTCATTAAGAGCCTCCATAAACAGAGCCTGCTTTTCTTTATTATCTGACATTACAAACCTCCTCACTAATCTGAGATACAACCATTCTATCATACCCCCTTTACTTTGTCATTGACAAAAAATCTATATTTGCTTATATTAAAAGTAATGCAAATTGCCTGTTTAGGGGATTTGAAGAATATTTATGAAAGGTCAGGATTGTAATAATGAGAATTGCATTAATCAATGAAAACAGCCAGGCTGCAAAGAATGGCTTAATCTATGAAAGTTTAAAGAAAGTAGCCGAAAGCAAAGGACATACTGTAGATAATTATGGAATGTACAGTGCTGAGGACGCCGCATCTCTCACATATGTTCAGAATGGTATTCTTGCAGCTATTCTTCTTAACAGTGGTGCTGCAGATTTTGTAGTAACAGGATGTGGTACAGGTGAAGGTGCCATGCTTGCCCTTAATTCATTCCCAGGTGTTCTCTGCGGACATGTTGTTGATCCTTCAGATGCATATATGTTTATGCAGATTAACGATGGAAATGCTATTGCTCTTCCATTCGCAAAGGGATTTGGCTGGGGAGCTGAATTAAATCTTACATATATTTTTGAAAAGCTTTTCGAGGGTGAACCAGGTGGCGGATATCCAAAGGAAAGAGTTGTTCCAGAACAGAGAAATAAGAAAATTCTTGATGGAGTAAGAGAAATCACATTAAAGCAGGATCTGGTTGAAATATTAAAGCAGTTAGACCAGGATCTTGTTAAAGGTGCTGTTGCTGGTGAAAAGTTTAAAGAACTTTTCTTTGCAAACTGCAAGTGCGACAAGATTAAGGACTATGTTTCAACTCTTCTAAACTAATATTATGTTAAATTAATCCCATGCTGGACTTAATCATTGTCAGCATGGGATTTTTTTATTTTTCAATATACTGAATCATACCAGGTCCAAGGCTTTCTGTTGGCCTTGCAATAAAACCATGTTTCTTATAGAATTTTTCTCTTCCTTTAGCACACATAAGACATAACATCATCCTTGTTCCTGGAACTGTCATATCATCTACAATGGCAATAAGCCGGTTCAAAAGCTGGCTGCCGATTGACTTCCCCTGATATTCTGGAATAATGATTAAATCCTGGATATAACTTATAACGGACTGATCTCCTACTATTCTTCCCATTCCCACAGCTTTGTCTCCATCAAATACTGTTATAACGGCAATGCTGTTATCAAGAGCTTTCTGTGCCTGGTTTCTATCAAGTTTAATCCATCCAACCTGATCCCGGAGAGACAAATATGTATCAACATTTCTGAAATCTTCTTTAAAAATAATCATTTTCTTAATCCTTTTTAACAAAATTTATTGAAAGTATACTCTCAACATCTTAAAATGTAAATATAAATTTTAAAAAAGGAAGGCAATTATTATGATTACAGTGGCAGCAGATGGAACCGGTAATTTTAAAACTGTACAGGCTGCAGTTGATTCAATTACATCAGGTCCCGAAACAATATTCATCAAAGAAGGCATATATAAAGAAAGGGTTGATATAAGACTTGATAATATCACTCTCATAGGTGAATCCAGAGATAACACAATCATTACATACGATTACTATGCCAACATGATTATGGAAGATGGATTAAAGAGAGGTACATTCAGGACAAGTACATTCCTTGTAAATGCTAATAATTTCAATGCATACAATATTACATTTATTAATTCATCAGGATTTGGCACTAAAGTTGGACAAGCTATAGCTGTCTATGCAGAAGGTGACAGAATTACATTTAAAAACTGCAAGATGCTTGGACACCAGGATACCCTGTTCACTGGTCCTCTGCCAAAAAAGGAAAAAGAACCTGGAGGATTCAGAGGTCCTACTGAACATGCGGATAGAATTCCAGGACATCAGTTATATGAAGACTGCTATATTGAGGGAGAAATTGATTTTATATTTGGAAGTGCAATCGCATATTTTAAAAACTGTGAATTATATGCAATTAACAGAGACAAAGATATTAATGCATACTATACCGCACCATCAACATATGAGGAACAAAAATATGGATATGTATTTGAAAGCTGTAAATTCACAGGCAACTGCCCTGACAAAACTGTCTGCTTAAGCAGACCATGGAGAATATACGCAAAAGCAGTATTCTTAAGATGTGACTTTTCTTCACAGATTACAGATTATGCATTTCATGACTGGAACAAACCAGAATCTCATGACACATGTTATTATGCAGAATACAAGTGTTTCGGACAAGGAAGCAATACCGATAACCGTCCTTCCTATACTCACCAGCTGACAGATGAAGAAAGCATGGAATATACTCAGGAAAAAGTTATCGGATTCTAAATACACTATTACTTAATGTTACTAATTGTTCCAAGTGACTGACCACCATTGTAAACTGTACACGTGATGTCAGTTGAAGAAGCATTAGCTTCTGGAACCTGAAAACAGGCAACGGCTGTGTAGCTGTCACCAGCTGCCAGCTTAACCTTATTCAGGGAAATAATATCATTATAAAGCATAGAAGCTGACTGGACTACTGATTTACCGCCAATATCCAGCTTCATGGTCACCCCCTTGGATGCTGTGTTCATAACCATGTCTGAACCAGAATTATTCTTAATATTGAATTCAAGCGTAACAATTCTATATCCATCCTTGGCAGAAAAACAGACTGCATATTCATCCATAGGATATCTTGTCCC
>CALZFR010000195.1 GCA_945648485.1 uncultured Eubacterium sp.
ACCCTGTACACCCTGACACAAGCAGTGTAGCAATTATAATCAGTGAAAGGTTTAAAGCAGTAATTTTTCGGATTTGAAGAAGGATTCGTTGAATCATGGATACTCTCATATCAATTAACATTTATAATAACAAAATATGCGTTTACAGGGGGAAATATTATATAGGCATTGTTGAATAACGGGAGGATTTATGTTATAGTTTAATGCTAGAAAAATATTGAAGGTGGTACCCTTATCATCAGAGGGTGGTGCTTTCGGAAAGCGGGTGGAGAATATGCCACAGAATAAAGGACCATATTATATTACAACAGCTATTGCTTATACATCAGGAAAGCCTCATATAGGCAATACCTATGAAATTGTGCTGGCAGACAGTATTGCCAGATATAAGAGACAGGAAGGGTATGATGTATTCTTTCAGACAGGAACAGATGAGCATGGGCAGAAGATAGAGATTAAGGCTGAAGAAGCAGGAGTTACACCAAAGGAATTTGTTGACAGTGTTGCTGGGCAGATTCAGTCAATCTGGGACCTTATGAATACATCTTATGATAAATTCATCAGAACAACAGATGCAGACCATGAGAAGCAGGTTCAGAAGATTTTCAGGAAGCTGTATGATAAAGGTGACATATACAAGGGTGAGTATGAGGGAATGTACTGTACACCTTGCGAATCCTTCTTCACACCTTCACAGCTTGTAGACGGCAAATGTCCTGATTGTGGAAGACCATGTCAGCCGGCAAAGGAAGAAGCATATTTCTTTAGAATGAGCAAATATGCGGACAGGCTTATTAAGCATATTGAGGAGCATCCTGAGTTTATACAGCCGGAGTCAAGAAAAAATGAGATGATGAACAACTTCCTTAAGGCTGGACTTCAGGATTTGTGCGTGTCACGTACCTCATTTAAATGGGGAATCCCTGTTGATTTTGATGACAGACACGTAGTTTATGTATGGATAGATGCACTTACAAACTATATTACCGGAATAGGTTATGATGCAGACGGCAATAGTTCAGAGCAGTTTAAGAAATACTGGCCTGCTGACCTTCACCTTATTGGTAAGGATATCTTAAGATTCCACACAATTTACTGGCCAATTATTCTTATGGCACTGGATTTACCACTGCCTAAGCAGATATTTGGTCATCCATGGCTTTTACAGGGCGATGGCAAGATGAGTAAATCAAAGGGAAATGTTATCTATGCGGATGACCTTGTAGATATGTTTGGAGTTGATGCGGTAAGATACTTCGTTCTTCATGAGATGCCATTTGAAAATGATGGTGTTATCACATGGGAGCTGTTAGTTGAGAGACTTAATTCAGAGCTGGCAAATACTCTGGGTAATCTTGTTAACAGAACAGTTGCCATGACTAATAAATATTTCGGCGGAGTTGTGAACCATACAGGCGTTACTTCAGAGGGTGCCGGAACAGATGATAAGGGCATGAGCCTTGATTTTGATTCGGACCTTAAAGCATTTGTTACAGGAGCAAAGAGCCGTATTGAGAACAAGATGAAAACACTTCATGTTGCGGATGCTATTACAGAGGTATTTGCATTATTTAAGAGATGCAACAAATATATTGATGAAACAATGCCTTGGGTTCTTGCCAAGAATGAGGAAGATAAGGACAGACTGGCAGAGGTTTTATATAACCTTACAGAGAGCATTACAATAGGTGCTAACCTGTTAACACCATATATGCCTGAAACAGCAGAGAAGATATTTGCCCAGTTATATCCTGGAAACAGTAAGGCAGGAGTAAGAGATTTTGATGAACTTGATAAATTCGGACTTCGTGAGAGTGGTCTTAAGGTTACAGATGCACCAGAGATTCTCTTTGCAAGACTTGATTTAGAGGAAGTGTTAAAGAAGGTTGAAGAGATTCAGGCAGCACAGAAGAAGGCTTCTGGAGCAGTGGAGTATCCACAGGTTGAAGCAAAGCCAGAGATAAGCTTTGAGGATTTCGAGAAGATTCAGATACGTGTTGGTGAGGTGCTTGCATGTGAGCCTGTTAAGAAGGCTAAGAAGCTCCTTTGCTCACAGATAAGAATAGGTGATGAGGTACGCCAGATTGTATCAGGTATTGCCCAGTATTATAAGCCAGAGGAGATGGTTGGCAAGAAGGTTGCCGTTATTACTAATCTTGCACCACGTACAATCTGTGGAGTTGAATCTCAGGGAATGATTCTTGCAGCTATGGATGATAAGGATAACCTTTCAGTTATGACTGTTGATAAAGACATCATTTCCGGAAGTGAGATTGGATAAATTCTATAAGATTGATATTTTCGGACATCTTATGTGGATTGCAGAAATGAGGATAGTATGAAAATATTCGAAACCCATGCTCATTATGACGATTCGGATTATGATGAGGACAGGGACCAGCTGATTAGCACTATGTTATCAGAGGAGGGACCTCTGGATGCTATTGTTAACGTGGGGGCCAGCCTTAAAGGATGCGAGGACAGCTTATCCCTGGCCTCTCGTTATGATAGGGTATATGCAGCTGTTGGCGTTCACCCGGAAGAAGTGGAAAGTCTTAATCCGGATAAATTAAAATGGATTGAAGATATGGCTGTATCTGATAAAAAGGTTCTTGCCATTGGTGAAATAGGACTTGACTACCATTATCCTGAGCCTGGAAAAGATATTCAGAAATACTGGTTCAGGCAGCAGCTGAGTATTGCCAGAAAGATTAATAAACCTGTAATTATTCATTCAAGAGAGGCTTGCGCAGACACGTTAGAGTGTATGAGACAGGAACATGCACAAGATTTCGGCGGAATAATACACTGTTACTCCTACACTAAAGAAGCTGCCAGAGATTATCTGAACATGGGCTTTTATTTTGGAATAGGCGGTGTTGTTACATTTAAGAATGCAAAGAAGCTGGTTGAAGCAGTGGAATTCATTCCTATGGACAGGATTCTGCTTGAAACTGACTGCCCATATATGGCACCGGAGCCTCACCGGGGAACAAGAAACGACAGCAGGAATATAGTCTATGTAGCAGAGAAAATAGCGCAGATTAAAGGGATTACAGCCCAGGAAGTAATTGATATTACTAATAATAATGCAAGGGTATTATTCGGATTATGATTGATATCACATACAGAATTTAGGAGAGATATGTCTGATTATAGCAAAGTAAAACATTTGGGGAATCCCACTAACACAATAGAAATCCTTGATAAATATGGATTCT
>CALZFR010000196.1 GCA_945648485.1 uncultured Eubacterium sp.
GCAGCATATCTCCTTAAACAGCAGGGATATGATGTGGTGGGAGTTACCATGCAGATATGGCAGGATGAGTCTCATGAGGAGATAGAGAATAAAGGCGGATGCTGTGGGTTATCTGCTGTTGATGATGCAAGGCGTGTGGCTGCAATGTTGGACATTCCTTACTATGTAATGAATTTTAAGAGTGAATTCAAGCGTGATGTAATTGATTATTTTGTAAGGGAATACCTGGCAGGCAGAACGCCTAATCCATGTATTGCATGTAACCGCTATGTGAAATGGGAGTCATTGTTAACACGTAGTATCCAGATAGGCGCAGATTATATTGCCACAGGCCATTATGCAAGGATATGTGAGCTTCCTAATGGAAGATATGCTATAAGGAATTCTGTTACTGCAAAGAAAGACCAGACTTACGCATTGTATAATCTTACACAGGAACAGTTGAAAAGAACTCTTATGCCAATTGGGGATTATACCAAGGAACAGGTCAGGAAAATTGCAGAGGACATTGGACTTATGGTGGCAGGAAAACCGGACAGTATGGAAATCTGTTTTGTGCCTGATAATGATTATGCATCATTTATTGAAAAAGAGACAGGCGTAACCAGTGTTCCGGGAGATTTTGTGGATGTGGATGGCAATGTAATAGGAAAACATAGAGGTGTTATTCACTATACTGTAGGTCAGAGAAAGGGGCTGGGAATTGCTCTTGGAAAGCCTGCATTTGTGGTAGCCATAAGACCGGAGCAAAATCAGGTGGTTATTGGAGAGGACAGGGATGTGTATACTGAAAGACTGTATGCCAATAATCTTAATTTCATGTCAGTTGACAATATTACGGAGCCTGTTCATGTAAAGGCTAAGATAAGATACAGCCATGAGGGGGCTTACTGTACTGTAAGAAAGATTGACAGCGACACGATTGAATGTATATTTGACCAGCCGGTAAGAGCAGTGACACCGGGACAGGCGGTGGTTTTGTATGATGGAGAATATGTTCTTGGCGGTGGAACTATTATTTAGAATTTGTTTAGGGAGGAAAAGCTATGAGAGTATCAACAAAGGGAAGGTATGCGTTAAGATTAATGCTGGATCTGGCACTTAATAATACAGGAGAGCCGGTGAGTATCAAGGATATATCAAAGAGACAGGATGTGTCTGATAAATATCTTGAGCAGATTATATCTGTATTAAATAAGGCTGGATTCGTAAAAAGCATAAGAGGCGCCCAAGGCGGATATATGCTTAAAAAGGCTCCTGAGGAATACACAGTTGGGATGATTCTAAGACTGACTGAAGGTTCCCTTGCCCCTGTGGAATGTGTAGAGGAAGAGGAAACATTGTGCCCAAGAAAGCAGACCTGTGCCACATTTACAGTGTGGAAAAAGATGAATGATGCAATCAACAATGTTGTGGACAACATTACACTTGCTGACCTGGTAGAGTTATCTGACAATTAATATATTAAATGCAGATTTAATAAGTGACGATTGCGTGATAAATTCTATCAGTGTATATATTTTTTGAAGAAATTCTTCATACTTAAACATAATGGGATGACCATAATAACCCATGCAATTGGTTCAGATATCATAATGCCAGTATATCCTATTGCCGGTGCAAGCAGAACAGCCACAAGAACCTTGACTATAAGCTCCATGGAACTTGATATAAGCGGGGTAATATTGTCTCCGAAGCCCTGCATTGACTGCCTGAAAAGACATATTACCGCAGGAACATAATAAAGGGCGGTATTTATCCTTAAATATGTTGTTGCAGTCTGGATTACTTCAGGCTCCGATGTGGCTGTAATTGCTTTAATTATTACAGGAGACAGCACATTGGCAATGATTATCACGCCTGTACACCACACAAAGGTGACAAGAACAGTATCTTTAATTCCAGTCTTAATTCTATTGTATTCCCTTGCGCCATAATTCTGGCTGCAGTAAGTGGCAAGAGTTGTTCCAAATACAGAAAAAGGCAGCATGAATATAGAAGTTGCCTTTCTTGCAGCAGTGTGGGCAACAATTATGTTAGTTCCAAATGTATTGATGCTGGTCTGCAAAGCTACAGTTCCAATATGAACAAATGATATCATAAAGCTCATGGATGCGCCGGTAGACAGCATTTTCCCGAATAATGGCTTTGATTGTGCGAAATTATCCTTTGACAGATGAAGCTTTGGATACTTTTTGTACATGTATATAAAGCACAGAACTGCCGACACAAGCTGGGACAGTACAGTTGCAAATGCAGCTCCTGCAACACCTGTATTTAAAAACCTGATAAATGAATAATCAAGGATTACGTTAAGTACAGTGGAAATTACAAGGAAAATCAGAGGAGTAAAAGAATCTCCGATTGCCCTTAATATAGAAGCCAGCATATTGTACAGAGCACCAGCCAGCAGGCCTGCCGTTATTATTCTTAAATAGCTGGCACAGTCGTTGTAGAGTTCAGGTGAAACATTAAGCAGGGATAAGACTGCAGGCATTGCCACAGTGCCTATAACGCTTATGGAAACTGCAATGGATATAGTAAGTATGACAGTTCCGGCAATGGCGTTTTTCATTAATCTTTCATTGCCTGCACCAAAGTTAGTTGCTATAATTATGGCAAATCCGTTGGTGAAGCCGTTAAGCAGATTATTCAGCAAATCACACAGTGATGTGGTGGAACCCACAGCTGCAAGGGCACTATCACCAAGTATGGAACCTACAATTCTTGTGTCAACAAGGCTGTAGAACAGCTGGAACAGCTGGCCGATAAACAGCGGCACGGCAAACAGTAATATTACTTTAAGGGGTGAACCTTTAGTGAGGCTTCGCATGATACTCTCCTTTTCTTAAAGTTGTCTATAAGAATAAAAAGGGCAAATTATATTTATGCCAACGGAATTATATACAAATGTGAAATGATTGTAAAGTTATAAATAAGGAGACAGAATATGTCAGAATCAGAACAGTTTTCAAGAACAAGACTTTTGATAGGTGATAAGGCATTAGAAAAGCTGAAGAACTCCAGAGTGGCAGTGTTCGGTGTTGGCGGTGTTGGTGGATTCGTGTGTGAAGCACTTGTAAGAAGCGGCATAGGTGCTCTTGATCTTATAGACAATGATACAGTGTGCCTTAGCAATCTTAACAGACAGATTATTGCCACAAGGAAAACTATAGGCCAGTAT
>CALZFR010000197.1 GCA_945648485.1 uncultured Eubacterium sp.
TTTACAGTCAAGTAATTTCTCTGTACTCTCTTCAAAAAACAACTCCGCCGCCACAGAGCGAAGCGTATGTGGCAAGTGTGTGCAATGCGAAGCGGCCTTATACGCCACAGAGCGAAGCGTATGTGGCAAGTGTGTGCAATGCGAAGCGAGCACACATTTCATTTAATCTAATTTCATTCACACGCGAGACGGGTGAGGTGGGAAATCTGCACCTGCGGTGCAGATAACAAAGGTCCAGTGGACCTTTGTTCCACCGAACCGACCGAGCCCGACTTTAGGAGGGCGAGACACCGAACCTTCGAGTCCAGGATTGGACTCGAAAAAAAAGCAGCGATACCATTCGGTATCACTGCTTTTTTCTAGAGCGCGAGACGGGGATCGAACCCGCGACCCCCTCCTTGGCAAGGAGGTGCTCCACCACTGAGCCACTCGCGCATGCTTGCATCCAAACTGTCAGACGCAAGTATTATTATATACATGACCAAATCATTTGTCAAGCAATTTTTATAAAATTCATCCAGCAAATTCCTCCAGCAGCTTTCCAAACACATCCAGTGCATCCTGTATAACCTGTGGCTGTGACATATCCACGCCACACAGCTTTAACAGTTCAATAGGATGCATGCTGCCTCCACCAGCAAGAAACTTCTTATACCCGTCAAGAGTTTCCTTATCGCCAGATAATATTCTTGTAGCAATAGATATAGCTGCGGAAAATCCTGTTGCATACTGATATACATAGAAAGGTGTATAAAAATGTGGAATTCTTGCCCATTCATAGGCAATTTCGTCATCTATAACCATATCTTTTCCAAAGTATTTAACATTCAGCTCTTTATACAGCCTGCACAGATTATCTGCATTAAGGACTTCCCCCTGCTCTGCCATTCTGTGACATTCCATCTCGAATTCAGCAAACATGGTCTGCCGGAAAAGTGTACCCTTAAACTGTTCAAGATAATGATTAATTAAGTATTTTCTCTCTGCCTCATCTGTACAGTGTTCAAGAAGATAATTAATCAGAAGTGCCTCATTACATGTAGACGCCACCTCTGCCACAAATATCCTATAACCGGAATACATGAATGGCTGTGCATTATTGGAATAGTAAGTGTGCATTGAATGTCCCATTTCATGTACAAGAGTAAATACATCATTCAGGGTATTATTATAATTCAGGAACAGATAAGGATGGGTACCATACACTCCCCAGGAGAAAGCACCGCTTCTCTTGCCTGAATTCTCATACACATCTACCCAGCCTGACTCATAGGCCTCCCTGACCGTGGCAGTATATTCCTCTCCAAGAGGCGCCAGTGCCTTTATGGCAATCTCCTTAGCCTCCTCGTAGGTAACCTCCATCTTAAAGTCAGGAACCATTGGCGCATATATATCATAAAAATGCAGTTCATCCACACCCAGAGCCTGTTTTCTCAACGAAACATATCTGTGCATTTTATCAAGATTCCTGTTCACTGTGTCACATAGATTTGTATACACGCTTTCTGGAATAAATGAAGCTGACAGATACATATTGAGAGTTGATGGATATTTCCTTGCCCTGGCAAAGAATACAGCCTGTGTTACATTTGCATTAAAAGCGGCAGCCAGAGTATTAATATGGCTCATATACTGCTTATACAGAGCATAGAAAGCCTCTTTCCTGACCTCTCTGTTCTGGCTCTCCATATATACCCCAAATGTTCCATGGGTAAGAGGAACCTCATTACCACTCTCATCCTTTATCATTCCGAAATCAATATCTGCATTATTGAATCTTGAAAAAATCTCCTTAGGACCTTCCGCCATCTGGCTTGCCATGGCAAGCAGCTTTTCCTCCTTTGGAGAAAGGGAATGTTCCTTCTGTGAAAGCATATCTGAAAGAAGATGGTTGTATGGCTTAACCCTGTCATCCTCCATAAATGATTTCATGACTTCATCATCAACAGCGTTAATCTCCGGTTCAACAAATGAATATTTCTCAGAAAGGTTCACCGCCAGCATCTGGGCTTTACCTGACATCTCCTGATATACAGGATTAGCGGTATCCTCATAATATTTCATGAATGCATAGACATACAGTCTCTCGCATCTGAATTCTTCTTCATTCTCCTCCTCAAGCACTCCTGCAAGATTAATGGCACTGTCACCAATCTTTCCCTGATATGGACTTTCCTTACGGCACTGTTCCAGCAAAACTACATAATCGTCATTCCATGCCTTGTCGCTTTCAAATATATCATTGACAGCCCACTTGAATCTGTCATCTATCTCACTTCTTGATTTAGCCATTATTACTATTCTCCAATCCTTTTTTCACACAAGTACACCGTTTTGTAAGCAAGTTATTTGGTATAGTTATTTATAAACCGGTGTATTATTCATCCTCTGGTAAGTAGGCTGTACATGCAATTGCCAGAGCACCGTGACCAATATGACATGCAACACTTAATGATAATGGGTCCATGTGGAAATCAAGGTCTGGAAAATGCTCTTTTACAACTAAAGCCCACTCTTCTGCCTCTTCTGGATTGCCAGAGTATGCAGCCTGAATACGTACCCTTTTTTCCGTGAACGCCTTCTTAAAACGCTTCTCCATATCATCATCCATGGCATTAAGCATTATCTTCTTCGCAGCAGCCTTACCCCTTGCCTTGGCAAAAGCATCAAGCTTCTCACCCTGAATCTGGAGCACAGGATTGAGCTTTAACATAGTTCCAATTGCCGCAGCAGCAGGTGTAATTCTTCCACCCTTTTTAAGATATTTCAGAGTATCAAGTGTTATGTATATACTTGACTGGAATTTGTCTCTTTCCAGAATTTCTTTAATCTGTGTACCACTGTATCCTTTTTTTGCAAGTAAAATAGCATCTAATACAGATTGTCTCTGGGTTACAGAAATTCTCTGGTTATTTACTACATTTACTTTTCCATGGTAATCCTCTGCCAGCATGGATGCTGTCTGGCATGTTCCTGAAAGTCCGCTGGACATAGGAATGAACACTGCCTCATCATGTGTTTTCAGTACTTCTGCAAATGCATTCTGCAATTCACCTACAGATGGCTGTGATGTAGATATATCCGCATCATTCTTTAATTTATCATAAAACTGTTCCTGTGTAAGATAAATCCCCTCATAATACTGCACA
>CALZFR010000198.1 GCA_945648485.1 uncultured Eubacterium sp.
TGCCGACAGCTTTAATAGAATATCATCTTACTCGACCTGTGTCAACAACTTTTTTAATTTTTTTATCAATTTTTTGAGTTCTTTATGATGCAATACAAAACTATCTTTCCAGTTCATTCTTTGCTTCGTCAGTAATCTCTCTCTGGTATGCAATTTCATTCTCAATATTTCTTGCCTGTTCATTAGCTGTATACGCAGCGTCAACTACCTGATGAAGAGTTTTTCCGACTAAATCAGCCTTCTTCTTCTGGCATGTAGCATTCTCAAATACAGTATTCATTGAACTTACTGTCTCCGCAACAGAAGCCTGCACTTTTGCAATTGTATCTGTTATCTCCTTAGATGACTTTGACGACTGTGACGCAAGATTTCTGACTTCACTGGCAACCACTGCAAAGCCTCTTCCATGTTCTCCAGCCCTTGCAGCCTCAATTGACGCATTAAGAGAAAGAATATTAGTCTTCTTGGAAATACTGCTTATTACACTGGCAAACTGCTCAATCTGACCTGACAGAAGTTCCAGTTCCTTAATTCTTTCTGAAGACTCCTCTACCACTTTATTAAGTTCATCAATCATGGTAAGAATTTCTTCAACGCTTCCAATACTTTCTCTAACAAGATTCAATGATGTATCCGAAGAGTTAATTACATCAAAAGCAATCTTTTCAAGCTTCTCCTGAGAATCATCCAATCCATTAAGTATATTAGACAAGTTGTTAATCATTGTCTGGTTATCATTGTTGTCCATATTAATCTCCATTCCACATTAGTACTAGTAAATTAATTTAATTGCTTCACTCACGTTACTTACGCCTATTAGATTAATTCTATCATTATGTTTAACCTTTTTCAAGCATACACTTGGAAGAATACAGGTATCAAATCCAAGTTTAACCGCCTCATCCACCCTTATCTGTGGCTGGCTTACCGCTCTTACCTCTCCGGCAAGCCCCACCTCACCAAAGATAATAGTTTTATCACTAACAGGTCTGTTTCTGAAGCTGCTGGCAACAGCCATAACTATCCCCAGATCAAGTCCTGGTTCATTTGCCTTGATTCCACCTGCCACGTTAACATATGCATCACTTCCTCCAAGATGTAGTCCAGCCCTCTTCTCAAGAACTGCCATAAGAAGATTAACTCTATTATAATCAGTTCCAGCCGCGGTTCTTCTTGGAAGTCCGAAATTAGAATCACATACCAGTGCCTGGACCTCAACAAGAATAGCCCTGGTTCCTTCAATAAGACACACCACAACAGAACCTGAAGCATCCAGTGGTCTTCCTGTAAGCATGTATTCCGAAGGGTTAAGCACCTCCTTAAGTCCCTCCTCCTGCATCTCAAATACACCTATTTCATTAGTTGAGCCAAATCTGTTCTTAACACTTCTTAAAATCCTGTAATACTGGTTCCTGTCACCCTCAAAATAAAGCACCGTATCAACCATATGTTCAAGAACTCTAGGTCCTGCCACCACACCTTCCTTGGTAACATGCCCAACAATAAATATACTGATATCGAGACCTTTTGCAAGCTGCATGAGAACTGCCGTAGTTTCTCTTACCTGGGAAACACTTCCCGGGGCAGAGCCAATCTCTTCCCTGTACATTGTCTGAATCGAATCAATAACTACTATCTCTGGTTTATGCTCTTTCAGCGTTTCCTCTATCACATCAAGACTTGTCTCACACAATGCAAAAAGACTTCCAGAATCCGCACCTAATCTTTCTCCTCGAATCTTAATCTGGGCAAGGGATTCTTCTCCTGAAATGTACAGCACTCTCTTACCATTAGTTGACAGATTGTGGCACATCTGAAGAAGAAGTGTGGACTTACCAATTCCAGGGTCTCCCCCTACAAGCACCAGCGAACCCTGAACGATTCCTCCTCCAAGTACTCTGTCCAGCTCATTTATTCCTGTAGATGTTCTTGTGCTGTCAGCCGTACTCACCTCTGACAGCAGAGACAAAGCAGCACTTCCTGATGATTTTCTGCTGTTAACATCAACAACTCCTTTAACCCCTTTTCCTGCTGATACAGGTTCTTCCACAAATGTATTCCATTCCTTACATGCCGGACACTGTCCAAACCATTTTGCAGACTCATATCCACATTCTTTACAAAAAAATGCTGTTGCTTTCTTTGCCATAACATTCCTCATTTCTACTATTTGCTTAAGAATATTTGCATAAAAACTAAATAAGTATTCAATTTACCGTGAAAAAAAGTGGAAGCAAGTACAATTGCTTCCACCACAAAAATACTATATATCTTCAGCCATTATGCTTTCTTAACATTAACTGTTACAGGCTTACCACCATCAAACTCAACAGACAGAACAAGCTTGCCACCCATGTTGGTTTTCATTGTGCCGGCATCCTCTCCGTTAATTGAAATATCATATGACGCACCCTCTTCCAGTTCAAGAGTAATCTGAGCATCCTCTTTTCCCTCAACCATGAAAGAAACCCCATCATCAGCCGCCTCAAAATTATTAACTGCTGTACCTGGAACTGATTCATATACAAAAGAACCGTTGCGCTCCAGCTTGGTAATCTCATAAAATGTCTTAACCTTGTACATATCCCCACCATGTGCAAAGTCAGATAATTTAGACTTAGTATCTAGTGTAAAATCACCAAAGCTTAATGTGCCATCCTTCTCTGAACGAATCAATTCTTTAACTACTGCCATCTGTGTATCCTCCCAATCATATATTCTTTTGAAATGTTACAATTCCACTGTATATTAGTAACCGGTTTCTCATAAAAGCCGTAGCAGCTTAATCATCAATAATCTGTTAACCTGTTTATATACATGTAAATTATGCAACAATACCCTTAAATTTTATAACTTGATTATACAATATTACTCATGAATATTCCAGTATATTTTCATGTTATTTCATGAACACGTTTTACCTGTTTCTGCCTCTTTTAAGAGAAAAAGAAAGCTTTCCATCTTTGCAGGAAACCAGAACTTTACTGCCATTCTTTACTTCTCCTTCAAGAATCTTTTCGGCAAGGACATTTTCAATCTCATTCTGTATAGTTCTTCTTAAAGGTCTTGCACCATACTTTGAATCATATCCTTTGGATACAATGTAATCCTTTGCATCCTTATCAAG
>CALZFR010000199.1 GCA_945648485.1 uncultured Eubacterium sp.
AGATATGAGTCTGTCTCCTTCCGACCTGATTTCCCCATTGTAGCTGTTAATAATCTCAAGGCAGAATATTCCTTTCTCAACCTTAATGTTTATATGAAGGAATCTCTCACTGGAATGCACTGCGGCATATATTGCATTTTCCAGAAGATTTCCAAGTATTATATTAAGATAATACTTACTAAAGTCAAGATTGTGGGGAATAGCAATCTTGACTTTCAGGTCACTAAGCTGTTCCCTTACCTCATCAAGCATATAATTAATAAGGCTGTCTATCTCATAATATCCGCTTCTGGCAAGTTTCGGTTTATAATTGATATCATCCTCCATGGATTTGATATAAGCAAGGAGCTCATTGATATCACCATTTTCAGCCAGTCCTTCCAGTGCAATAAGATGGTGATGCATGTCATGCCTTAAGCCTTCAATTCTTAATTCTGAGTTCTGGATTCTCTTCAATTCCTGTCTGTATCCTGCAACCTGCTGTTCCAGCATCTTCTGCTTCTGTGTGTAGACATAGTTGTTCAGAATTATGTGATACACATAGAATGTCATCAGACATATTAGTATAATTCCAATTCCGGCAGCTGTTATGTAACTTCCCGCCATTCCTGACCTTGTAATACAGTATAAAACCACAATACATGAAATTGGAATAAGCAGAATTACACTGAGTTCTCTCTTATTTGTCTTCGAGCCATTGATTTCCTTCCAGAATATATCAGCTATTCTCTCACACAGCCACAGCAGAATTACTGTAAATGCATAACTGATGCCATATGCATATATACTGTCAATATAATTCATAACTAAAATATATGCCACATAATCACACACTGCACTTAATACAGATACTATACATGTAACCAGTATCTTACGGTTTATGGCTCCATCATATGATAATGTAATAAGAAACATAAGAATGAGATTAACAAGAAAATTAACCAGAGGCTGATTGATGACAATACTTACTGTAAACACTCCTGCAAACCACAGTGCCGACAATCCCCATCTTAAATACTTATGTTCCGGAGTTTTCATTAAGAAATCTTTAAAAAACTGCCGTAAAACAAGAAGCAGAAAAAAATTGCATATTAACACTAATATTGTATTCTGAATCATTCCATTCTCCTGTCAAATATCTTTCTTTTAACCTCTTCCCTGTATGTTCTTCCTATCATTACATTTTCACCGCCTGCCATATGCAAAACATCATATGTACATTGAGTAATCATATTAATATTGACTATATATGATTTATGTACCTGGATGAAACATTCCGGAAGAGAAGATATTATTTCCCCCAGCTTTCCGTAAAAGCTTGTAGTTCCATCTGTTGTAACAACATCTATCTGTCTGCCTTTAATGGTAAAATATATAATCCTGTTATATGGTATGTATACTGTCTTTCGTCCTGTATGGCACTCAAATTCCTCATGAAGTTTTCCCAAAATACTGATTCCCCTCATAAAATCCTTTTTAAGCAGTTCCTCATCCACTGGTTTAACAAGAAAATCAAGAGGCTGAACCTGAAACAGTTCCATAGCATACATTGTTTTAGAAGATATGTATATAATCTGTGTTCTCATATCCTGATTAATATCTCTTATTATCTTCCCCAGCTCCACACCATTTAGTTCATATAACTCAATATCCAGCAAAATAAAATCATATTCATTATTCTGATTAATGTAATTGATGAGGCTCTCTCCAGAATAAAACACATCTGTTGTTACACGAAGTGCCAGCCTGCTAAAGCACTTTTCGGTCATCTCTTCAAGCTGTGAGCATGTATACACTTCGTCATCACATATTGCAACCCTGTAACTCATGTCTCCCCCCTTACTGCCTGTATTTTCTTTTTGTTAGTTTATTTTATATAAAAGATTTATACATGTCAAAAAACAAAACCAGATTTGACATGAGAAGCTTCAAACCTGATATATTAGTAAATCTGAATTAATGCATTATTGCCGCAGGGTTGCTAAAAGCACCCTGCGGCTGTATGTCTCCCCCTGGCTTATTAGTTTATAAAATAATACTTTTTACTCTATCTCATTTTACCCTTGATATTACCCCAAGGTCCATCTCATGTACTGTATCACACAGGATTTCTATATCCTCTGCGTTGTGATTTGCCATGAGTATTGTTGTTCCCTTTTTTGCAAGAGCTGCAAGCACTTCTCTCATCTCTTCTACTCCCGACTGATCCAGTCCATTCATGGGTTCATCCAGAATGAGTATATCTGGGTCTTCCATCAGGGCCTGGGCAAGTCCCAGCCGCTGCCTCATACCCAGCGAATACTTGCCCACGTGCTTTTTATTATGTGGGTCAAGCTTCACCAGTTTGAGGGTTTCTATGATTTTTTCTTCACTTATCTTATTATTTATATTTGCAAGAAATTTGAGGTTATTATAGCCACTGTATCCATTTAAGAATCCCGGTGTTTCAATTATTATTCCCATATTCTGTGGCACGTCTATATCCTTGCCTACCTTCTTCCCACGAACCTGTATACTACCTGAAGTAACAGGAACAAATCCACATATACATTTCATAAGCATAGTTTTACCGGAGCCGTTTCTACCAATTATTCCATGTATTCTGCCTTTTTCAAAGCATACACACACATCATCCAGCACCTTATTCTCACCAAATATCTTAGATACGTGTTCAATTACAATTATTTCTTCTCTGTCTTCCATACCAATCCCCTTTTCTTTCATGGTTTGTTATTATTTATTTAATAAGCAGATATTCCTACTGAACACTGCTTTTAATCTCGAAGGAAAACCTGCTGCTTCTGCTTACGAAGAATCCTGTTATAAAAAGAATCAGAAATGATATCGTGTACACTCCCAGTACAAATCCCAGCTTCGGATAGCTTGTCATATTAGCAACATCAATGTTGTTAAGTGAACACCAGCTTACAGGAGAGTACCATGTAAATACAGGATTGCCATCTACCAGTGATGTAATAAGAATAAGCAGCCCTGCAACAAATATCCCAACTACATTTGACTTAAAGATTATATTCAGGTCATATATCAGAAGTCCGATGATGATACATATCATCCACATAAGCAGAAATGAGAAGAACATTGCCTG
>CALZFR010000200.1 GCA_945648485.1 uncultured Eubacterium sp.
TGCGTTAAGATTAATTAAAGAGACAGACTCTAAGATTGCTGACGGTTCGCTGATACCTGCAGGTTATGGGTATGCTGGGGTTGGGCAACAACCCGATGGTGAATATTCTGGGGCAGAGGGGAAACGTGGCACGGTAAATTACGGAACCGGACAGGCAGCAGGTAGTCCTGGAGCAGTAAATGTCCAGAAAAAAGTAGTGCAGGCTCTTCCGGACGATATCAAGCAGATTGCTGTAAGCTGGGATGACATAGTAAGTTCCATAAGCGATCCGCTTCTTCTTACATTCTTGCGACAGGCTAATGTGGCACTGGCTTCTGACGGAGCAAGCCTTGAGATTGTGCTTAAGTCCACATCAGCGTATAATTCGGTGTCGAGGGAAGAAGTAAAAGAACAGCTTATTGATTTAATTGAGGAAAGAACCGGACTAAAGGTTAATATAATAGTTACAAAACTGCCTGATGGAGATGATTTCCAGAACCGTTTTACAGATATCAGACAACAGGTTAACATTGACATTGTGGTAGATGATAAGGAGGAATATATATAATGGCAAAGAGAGGCGGATTTCCAGGTGGCATGCCTGGCAACATGAACAACCTGATGAAGCAGGCACAGAGAATGCAGCGACAGATGGAGACACAGCAGGCTGAACTTGAAGCAAAGGAATTCACTGCAGCAGCAGGTGGCGGTGTTGTTGAGGTCACAGTTACAGGTAAGAGAGAGATAACAAAGGTTAAGATTGACCCTGAAGCGGTAGACCCAGAGGATGTAGAGATGCTTGAGGATCTTATTATGGCAGCAGCTAATGAGGCTTTAAGAAAGTGTGAAGAGGAATCAGCTGCACAGATGTCTAAACTTACAGGCGGACTTGGGGGACTTGGCGGAGGCCTTTTCTAATGGACATATACAGTGGTCACATTAATAAATTAATTGAACAGTTATCGAGATTACCAGGGGTTGGGGCGAAGAGCGCCCAGCGCCTGGCATTTCACATTATTAACATGCCACAGGAGGAAGTGGAGAAATTGACCCGGACAATGCTTGATGCAAAGGCAAATATCAGGTATTGCAAGGAATGCTTCACACTGACAGATAAGGATTTATGTCCGATTTGTGCAAATCAGGCGAGAGACCATAAAACAATTATGGTGGTGGAACATACAAGGGATATGGCAGCATATGAGAAAACAGGAAAGTATGAGGGGGTTTATCATGTGCTTCATGGTGCAATCAGTCCAATGCTGGGAATAGGGCCGGGAGACCTTAAGATTAAGGAGCTTATCTTAAGACTGGAAAAGGATGTGGATGAGGTTATTATTGCAACTAATTCCAGCCTTGAGGGAGAAACTACAGCAATGTATCTTAGCAGGCTGATTAAACCTACAGGAATTAAAGTTACAAGAATTGCCAGCGGAGTGCCGGTTGGCGGAGATCTGGAGTATATAGATGAGGTTACACTGCTTCGTGCCCTGGAGGGAAGAACCCAGCTGTAAATTGCGGGATTTGCAGGATTTGCAGGATTCGTAGGATTTGCAGGATTTGCAGGATTCGCAGGGCGTTTACAGCTTTACAGATTATAAGATTGTATGCAGACATAATGGACAGGGAGCTGCATATTGGATGGCATGAAAGCAGGGAAAAGGAATAGATATGGCTGTTACAATGCATGGTGATATTATATCTGATCACCGGGAAAGAATGCTTAACCTGAAAAAATATTATCCTTTCTTCAAGCTTACGCAGATAAGCTTTTCCCAGTTCAAGGATGGCAGATATGAGATCCTTGACATGGGTTATATTCTTATGGCCATTTTAAGATTTTTCATAGAGGAGAATAATTTTAAAGAAAAGGATGTCACATATCCGGAATACCTGGAATTCATTACAGATGTGCTTAAGAAGGACTTTGGACTGGTTCTTGGTGAGGAAGAGAGCAGGGAGATTGGGGATTACATATTTGACAAGATTAAGAATGATGGAAAACCCTTTGATTTCCAGTATTTTGATCCTATAGACAAGAAAAAGAGAACTTCCAGGGTAAGGATTATTGAAAGCACGGTGCGTAACAGTACAGTATGGTATTCAATAAGTCCGGATGCCATAGAATTCTATCTGGATACTAAGGAAATCAAGGACGAAAGCAGAATTAACGTACAGCAGCTTCTCCTTGAGAAAATGATACGTGCCAACAATTTTAAGGGCGGAACAGAGGTTGTGGAGCGGATTAACGAGGAAGTGAACCGCCTGCAGCTTAAGAAAAATGAAGTGATGTCAATCATTGCTTCTGACGTGTATGCAGGAATTGAAGCCTACGAGGAATTCGTGGATACAGGAATGAAGTGGTTTGAGGATGAGGAGAAGCTGTTTCGCAAGAACAGGGATCTGATTCAGGCCGCTCTGGAAAAAATTGATAAAAAAGGACATGGTGACAGCTATTTTAAGACTGTCAATGAAATATATGAACTGGAAAGCCAGCTTAAGGTTGCCATGAACAGGCACAGTGAGCTGTTAAAGGCGTGTACAGATATGCAGAAGCTTACAGATGAGGCGGTTAGAAAAGCCAAGCTTGGCAAACTCCGTGCTCATGTGGATTTTAAGAACATGCTTAATGACATGATTAAGACTGACAGGGCTGATATACTGGTTCAGCTCATTAGTCCGCTTTTTATGCCTAAGGTAAAGAAAACATTTGATATTACTGCCATTGATAATGCACTGGAAAACAAGCCGGTAAAATATCAGGAGGCAGAGAAGGTTTCCAGACAGGAGCTTACTGATATTGTATTTGAGGATGAAGTCGAGGAGAAGAGAATCCGGGATAATTATGTATTCTTAATGGACAATATTCTGTCAGCGCTGGAGGTCAGGGATACATTTACACTGGAAGAATTCAATAATGCCATGAAGAAGCTTTATTCACCGGATATTGTAAAGAATGGGGATTACTACTCATTTTTTGTAAATCTGTGCCAGAAGAAGGAATACTGCATTGGTGGTGATGGCGGCAATAATGAAAGCTTTCTGGATGAATATGTGAAGGAAGCCTTTGCAGAGAAGGAGCCTGTAATATTTTCAATAGG
>CALZFR010000201.1 GCA_945648485.1 uncultured Eubacterium sp.
TACAGCATCAACTACAAAGGCAGATAAAACACAAGATCTTATTGCTGAAACCAGCAGACTTATGGGAGCTCTAGATTATATTGACTGTATTGGTGGAGGCAACATTCCTAAAGATGAGAATGACGTCAAAGAAGTTGGTGGAAGAAAGTATGCAAAGGTTAAGGCACAGTTCAGCAATACATCAGACCTTAAGGAGTTTCTACAGGAAAACCTTTCTGACAGTCTGATTAAAAACAGATATTCAGGAATCGTGGGTGGTCAACAGCCATATTATATTGACATTGATGGTGCTTTATATGGCTACATGACTGCAAAGGGTTGTGGGTATACATGGATAAAAAATAATGATAAACTGGATATTTCAATTACAGAAAAAAGTGACAACAGCTTTACTGCTATTACGAAGTTTGATAATTATGGCGGAGAAGATGAGATGAAGCTTAATATTGTTTTCACTGATGGTTTATGGAAGATAAAATCAATATCATATGATGGAATGACATTTTAACCAGAAACGATATTGCTGTGAGAGCAAAAAGGGGCATATCGTAATGTGATATGCCCCCTGTGTACAATCGTTATTTGAACAGTGAATAATAGTTATGTATCTGGATAGCGCATCATGATATCTTTGAATTTATCGAAATTCTGGACAAATGCGTCTACAACAGTCGGGTCAAACTGTTTTCCTCTCTGGGAAACTATTTCTTCATATGCTTTTTCTGGCGGCCATGGCTCCTTGTATGCCCTGCGGCTCACCAGTGCGTCAAATACATCAGCAAGAGCTACGCATCTTGCACATACAGGTGTGTCTTCTCCCTTGACACCACGGTAACCAGTACCATCCCATTTTTCGTGGTGGTTGTATGCAATGTCTGTAGACAGTTTAAATAATTCACCAGGGCTGGTTTCAAGCATCTGTTTTCCGTATTGTGTATGTTTCTTGACTATTTCAAATTCTTCGGCAGTGAGTTTGCCTGGTTTTTCAAGAATAGATTCAGGAATCATCAGCTTGCCAACATCGTGCATCATGGCTGCAAGACTGATTTTCCAGCTGTCTTCATCATTGAAACCTAAACATTTGCACAGAACTTCTGTATATTCTGAAACACGCTTTACGTGCTGCCCTGTATTCTCAGATTTGTTTTCAATAATCTGGGAAACTGCCAGTATGAGATTTTCCTGGTCTTCGTATAATTCTCTGTTTTTGGAGGCAAGTGTGTTAACAAGTTTTTCTATTCTGTCTGATATGGTATAACATAAGATTACCACAGCAAATATCTCTATGGTTCTTGGAACGATACCATATAGAATTGTTCCCTTTAATGTTATTAATGGTTCATCAGGTACAATCTTTAAATAAAATGCTGCCAGATGTGATATTACAATCATGGGCATGGTGGAAATAGCAGTATATATAACATACTTCTTTTCATTATACAGACATGCCATAATAAGTGGAAAAACTAACATAATTATAGTGTGATAGGAAAGAGCCGCATATTGCAGACCTGACTGGATAACCACAATTGCAAGAATAAAATATCTTATTTTTGTAGAGTGTATCTTTAAAATGTTATAGAAGAGAGTAGGCAATATGAAATTAAAAACGGATATGACAGTAGTTAAATATAATGGCAGAGGTGCAATTGTAAATACACCGGTAATGTTCAGTAAAGCAACTAATAACATAAATCCAATCATCAGCCGGCACACGAATGCAAGCCGCATATCTGCATTTTTTCTATATTCACGTATAATCTGTTCAGAAAAATTCATATGCATATTCCCCCTCGTTTATCACCTGTACAACCTGTCTATATCTGAAACTTTACCATATCTGGAGTTAAATGACAATACGCTTCTATGGGTGGAATGTAAGCGGGAAACGGGATAAAGGGAAATACAATTTGCATTTTATGCAGGTACGTTGTATTATAAAATAGTTAAAGAATATTATAGTAATCAAGTATACATAAACCAGAAAGGGCTATAAAGATATGAAATTTATTGCAATGGGCGAATTAATGTTAAGATTATCTCCTCCTAATTATGAGAAGATTGTTTCAACTAATAATTATGTTGTTCACTATGGTGGAGCGGAGGCAAATGTTGCTGTTTCACTGGCAAATCTTGGTGTGGACAGTTCATTTTTTACTGTGTTGCCTAATACGGATATCGGTAAATCAGCAATCAACTATCTTAAGGCGAATGATGTACACACAAAGCATATTATCAAATCAGACGGAAGAATGGGTATCTACTATCTGGAAGAGGGGGTATCTGTAAGACCTTCTACGGTTATCTATGACAGAGCCGGTTCTGCATTTGCGGAATATGATTATAGAGGGATTGATTTTGAAGAGATTTTAAAGGATTACGACTGGCTTCATGTAAGTGGTATTACACCAGCCCTTTCCTACAGCTGTAGAAGAATGATGGACAGAGTTCTTAAGGCAGCCAAGAATCTTGGACTTACAGTAAGCTTTGACCCTAACTTCAGAAGTACATTGTGGTCATTCTCAACAGCAAGGGATGTTCTCAGCAAGTATCTACCATGTGTTGATGTGCTTATTGGAATTGAGCCAATTCATGTATATAATCCTGATGGAACTGATGTTAAGGATGGACTTACCATGGATCCTTCATTTGAGGATATGGACAGGGTATTCAAGGCAATTGATGAGCAGTATCATATGAAGGCTATTGCAAGAACAGTAAGATACGTTCACTCAGGAAGCAATAATTCTCTTAAGGCCTTCTTTTACACAGATGGCAAGACTTATGAGAGCAAGACTATTGATTTTGACATTGTTGACCGTGTTGGTGGCGGAGACGCTTTCTCATCAGGTCTTATATATGCCCTTATGGAGAATGATATGTCTCCTCAGGATACAGTTAACTTTGCAGTAGCATCATCTGTTATGAAGCATGCAATCAAGGGTGATACTAATATAACAAGTGTTGACCAGATTAAGAGACTTATGAACAATTCATCTTTTGATGTTCAGAGATAAGTGAAGGCTTGAGGCTGGCGGAATTCCGGTGATTCTGGAAGTTCA
>CALZFR010000202.1 GCA_945648485.1 uncultured Eubacterium sp.
TTATAAGACAGCATCTGGTATGTAATTGATGCAATGCCTATAATCATGACAAGAACATACATATACTGGTAAAGGAACTGATTACCCCATGGCTTTATTTCATATACAGCCTCATTAAAGTATCCTACCCGTCTGCTTTTTGCATCATCACATATTCTGTTATATATTAGCCTGTAATCATCTTCTTTAACAAATGATTTCAGAGGATAACAGTATATGATTCTCTCTGACCTTTTTATGTTATCCAGTTCTTCTTCACACATAATCACGCCTGGGAGTACTTTTCCATTTACCCATACATTCGTATAGCTTGTAAGGATTCCTGATAATGTATAATTACGGGTTGTATACCCTGTTTCGCTTTTAGAATCTACAAATATCAGTTCAATACTGTCCCCTATATTATAGGACTGGTTCAGCTTCAATAAAGAATTCCATTCCACAGCAATTTCATCAGTTTTTTCAGG
This sequence comes from uncultured Eubacterium sp., assembly GCA_945648485.1. GTDB lineage: Bacteria > Bacillota > Clostridia > Lachnospirales > Lachnospiraceae > Lachnospira. The sequence goes on from CALZFR010000202.1 coordinate 468, forward strand.
CATACGCCCCTGCTCCACTGTAATGTTATTGTGCTCTACGAATTCCCCTGACATATTTCCCACCATTATGCCAGTGCTTTCCTCATATTCATCATATACTTCATTCACAGATTTTGCAGTAACCGCCTTGTCCAGATATGGAAATGATGCTAAAACAGCATTCTGTGTATCCTCACTTACAATATCCATCACAAACCAGTCACCAAAATGTTTCTTGGCATTTGCAATCTGCCAGTTATACATATTTTCCTGAAACAGAAGAATTCCCGTAACAAATGCAAAGGAAAGAATAACAGCAACAGATACCCTTAAGACATTTTTCCATCTTCTTGCCAGCCCTTTTAATGTAAGTATTAATAATCTACCATTCATACTTTCCCTCCTATCACTGTTCCATCAACGATAGTAAGGATTCTGTCTGCATACTCTGCCATCTGTCTGTCATGCGTAACCATGACAATTGTCTGCTGATACTTGTATGCAGCTAAGGACAACATCTTTGCCACAGTTTCAGCACTTCCTGCATCCAGATTACCAGTTGGTTCATCTGCCAGAACCACACTTGGTTTGTGTACCATAGCTCTTGCAATAGCCACTCTCTGCTGCTCTCCTCCAGACATCTGGCTGGGAAATTTATCCCTGCAATATGTTATCTCCAGAGATTCTAATAAATCCATCACTTCACCAATGACTGGTTTTTTATGATCCAGAACTAATGGCAGTATAATATTCTCATAAGCTGTGTATTCTGGAATAAGGTTATAATTCTGATATATGAATCCAATATTTCTTCTTCGGAATTGAGATAATTTCTTATCATTTAACCCTTTAGTTTCACATCCATTAATATACACTCTGCCTTCATCCGGCTTGTCCATAGTACCTAGAATTCTAAGCAGTGTAGACTTTCCTGAGCCACTTTTTCCAATAATGGCAGTAAAACTTCCCTTTTCAATTGAAATGTCACATTTTTTCAAAGCCCTGACCTTAACCTGTCCGGATAAATAGGTTCTGGATATTCCTTCCGCCTTTAGTATTTCTCCCATTTTACGGTCACCTCCATATTAATTCCATTCTTTCAAGATATATCTTGCCCTCATTATATAGGAGGCAGCTTACATGTAACTTACATATAGTATATTTTTATTGAATTTTTCTTTTCAGAGCATACACTGGCAATTCAACTGTGAATTCTGCTCCCCCATATCTCTCACTGTTTCCTGCCCTGATCCTTCCATTATGTGATTCAATAATTAATTTCGAAAGATTTAAACCAATACCGTACCTGAATTCACCTGCTTCACTTCCTGTTTCGAAACGGTTAAATATATTATTAAAATCCTCTACAGACAATCCTTTTCCATTATCTGATATGGTTATCCTGCACAGACTCCGGTCTTTTTCCGTTTCTACATTAATATATATTCTGCCGTCATCCTTGTTCTTTATATACTCTCCGCAGTTATCAATTATATTTACCAGACTTTCAACCAGCCAGCCCTCATCCGCAAATATATTTAACCCACTATCATTAAAGCTGGTAGTAACCTTATCCAGATTTACAATACTGCTGTTTATGCTTTCTAATACCAGAGAATCTACCTCAACCTCATCATCTGCGAATATAACCTTGCCCGCCTCTATTCGGCTTATATCCAACAGCTTTTTTATGAACTTTTTTATCTTAAATGTATTTAAAGAACATACATCCACCATTTTTTCATAATGTAACGTATTCTCTACAGGTACTTCTGTTATCCACCCTTTCAGCAAATCCAGTTTCATTGCAATTACAGCCAGTGGAGTTTTTATCTGATGTGCTATATTTTCAATAAAATCCTGCATTTTCCTGTATTGTTTTTCATTGTACCTCTGTTCGTTTTCAATAGTTTTTTTTAGTCTGTAGTTTTCCTCTATAATTTCCTCTGCGTTTACCAGCACAGTCTTTCTGCCAGTAAAAATACAATTCATTATCTCTGCAAAAAACATCAAAGTCAGAATAACTACCAGCCCTGTTAGCAAATAAACCTCACCGTTAAATCTTGAGATATAAGAAAAGGCATTAGTGCCGTATCCTGCTGCCTTCATTGCCATAATCCCCGCATCTGCATTTGCTTTACTCATCCTATACGTAAAAAAACAAGATGCTGCTTTCTTTCCCATTTCCTCATTATCCAGAAACATATATCCGCAAAAGCCCTGTTCCTTTAATCTGTAATATGTAATTATTCCTGCTACAATAACCACATTAACAAAAGTTGTAACTATAGTAAGAATAATCTGGTTTCTTCTGAATTTTCTTATATCTGATAACATATCCTGCGCTTTATCATTCTTCATATTAATCTAACCACCTGTATCCAACATTTCTGATTGTTTCTATATACTGTTTATTTGTTCCAGCATCTGTTCCAAGCTTTGCTTTTATTCTGCTCATTGCCACAGTTAATGTGTTGTATTCAACAAAATTTCCATGTTCATCCCATATTTTCTCATATATGCTTTCCCGTCTTTGTACTTTTCCTTTGTTTTCTTTTAGCATTTTTACTATCTCTAATTCCTGAGGTGAATCTTTAATATCT
>CALZFR010000203.1 GCA_945648485.1 uncultured Eubacterium sp.
GTTAATGGCAAGCTGGTTCCAATTGATTACCAGTTAAAGAGTGGCGACAGAGTTGATATTATAACTTCCCAGAATTCCAAGGGACCAAGCAGGGACTGGCTTAATATTGTTAAGAGTGCCCAGGCAAGGAATAAGATTAATCAGTGGTTTAAGCAGGAACTTAAGGAAGATAATATTATCAAGGGCAAAGAACTTATTTTAAATTACTGTAAGGGTAAGGGAATTGTCTTCTCTGATATTAACAAACCAGAATATGTTGAGAAAGCATTAAGAAAATATGGCTTCAGGGACTGGGATTCAATGATGGCTTCTGTTGGCCATGGAGGCTTGAAAGAAGGCCAGATTGTAAATAAACTTAATGAAGAATATGAGAAGAAGAAAAAATCTGAGATTACTGATAAACAGGTTATTGAGAATGTAATCGATAATGTAGCAAAGGAAGAATCCAAGAATAAGACTGCACCTAAGAATAAAGGTGGAATTGTTGTTAAGGGAATACATGATGTAGCTGTAAGATTTTCTAAGTGCTGCAATCCTGTTCCAGGGGATGAAATTGTTGGATTTGTTACCAGAGGAAGAGGCGTTACAATCCATAGAACAGACTGTGTCAACGTCCTTAATTTCCCTCAGAGTGAGAGAGAACGTCTTATTGATGCTGAGTGGGAGGAGACAAGGGCAGGAGATACCTACAGCGCAGAGATTAATATATTTGCTAATAACAGAACTGGTCTTATCGTAGATATTTCCAGAATTCTTACAGAGGCTAATATTGAGATTAAGATGATGAACAGCCGTGTCAACAAGAAGGGCGTGGCTACAATCACCCTGGGCTTTGATATTCATGGAAAAGAAGAACTTTCAAAGATATCTGATAAGCTTCATAAAGTTGAGGGAGTAACTGATATTGTCAGAGCTACAGGCTGATGAAACAGATGTATTTGATTATATATTTTAAGTGAGAACTGGTATGGAGATTGAAGTATTATATTCTGTAATGGGAAGTATTGGTACTAACTGTTACATTCTTAAAAACAGCAGTAATGGTGAAGGTGTACTTATTGATACGGCAGATGATTATGATGCTGCAGAAAGATTCGTTGAGAAAAGCGGCTGCAAACTTGCAGCAGTTCTCCTTACCCATGGGCATTACGACCACATGACTGTGGCAAGGCAGATTGCTGGCAAGTTTGGCGTTAAGATATATGCCGGCGAGAATGAGAGAGATGTACTTGATAATCCTGAGATAAATCTGTCAGCAGCCATGGGAAGAAAACAGGTATCACTTAAAGCTGATTACTGGGTTAAGGATAATGAGGAGCTTGTTTTGGCAGGAATTAAGATTAAGGCTTTTCACACTCCAGGGCATACCTGTGGAGGAATGTCTTTCTATGTACCTGCCATTGACAGCCTGTTTTCTGGTGATACTCTTTTTGCAGAGTCGGTGGGAAGAACTGATTTTCCAACAGGAAGTATGAGCCAGATTGTAAACAGTATTAAGACAAAACTTTTTGCCCTGCCTGAAAAAACAGTTGTCTATCCAGGACATGGGGATGGAACAAGCATAGGACATGAGAAGGCTTACAATCCATTCTGTCAGTGATGGTGCATGCCGACAAATTTACAAATTATACTTGTACACAAATTTCAAAATAACTACACCAAATATAAGGAAATATGATGATATATATAGATATTGAAGACATGACATTTTACGATGATGCTAATGTCCTGGTGAAGTCATTTTATCCCAGGACAGAGGTAGCTGTCCTTAGGGCTGATTCAGTGGTAACAGAAGATGATATGATTATTAAAGTTACTGTTCCGGAAAAAAGCCTGTCTAAGAAAGAATCCCACAATGAATTTAAAAAGAATTTGTATATACAGCTTTCAAAAGAGACTGGTAAAACTCTGCCATGGGGGTTCCTTACGGGGGTAAGACCAAGTAAGATAGCTTATACTATGCTGGAGGAAGGATGCACCAGGAAAGATATACTTGATGAGTTTACTGTAAAGCATCTGGCATCTGAAGAAAAAGCTCTGTTGGCGCTTAATGTGGCATCAACAGAAAAAGATATACTTGAGAGTCTGGACTATAAGAATGGTTACAGTTTGTATATTGGAATTCCATTCTGCCCTACAACATGCTTGTATTGTTCATTTACATCTTATTCTCTGGCTTCATACAAGGATAAGGTGGATAGATATCTGGACGCATTGATTAAAGAGATGGAATATGTGTCAGAGCTATGTAAAGATAAGAGGCTGGATACAGTGTATTTTGGTGGTGGAACACCTACTACTCTGGAGCCTTACCAGCTTGACAGACTGTTAAATGCTCTTTACAGGCTTTTTCCTATGGAAAATGTAAGAGAACTAACAGTTGAAGCCGGAAGACCTGATAGTATAACAGCAGATAAGCTTTCTGTACTGAGAAAATATGGTGTGGAGAGAATATCAATTAATCCACAGACCATGAATGATGAGACATTAAAGATTATTGGCAGACGGCACAGCGTGGCTCAGGTTAAGGAAGCTTATAGTCTGGCAAGAAGTATGGGATTCAATAATATTAACATGGATATTATTATGGGACTTCCAGGAGAAGGAATCAGGGAAGTGGAGAATACTCTTGCACAGATTATGGAACTCTCACCGGATAGCCTTACTGTTCATTCCCTTGCTATTAAAAGGGCAGCAGCCCTTAATATATGGCGTGATAAATATAAGGATATGTCCTTTGAGAATAGTACCGAGGTTATGTCGCTAACAGAAAAGTATGCAAAGGATATGAATCTTTTTCCATATTACATGTACAGGCAGAAGAACATGGCAGGAAACTTTGAGAATGTAGGATACGCTGTTAAGGATATGGAATGTATATATAATATCCTCATTATGGAGGAGAAACAGACTATCATCGCCTGTGGAGCCGGAGCTTCAACTAAGGTTGTGTTTAACAATGATGACGGAACCACCCGCATTGAGCGTGTTGAAAATGTTAAGGATGTGACAACCTACTGCGACAGAATTGATGAGATGATTGAGAG
>CALZFR010000204.1 GCA_945648485.1 uncultured Eubacterium sp.
CCTTTCGTACAAATACCCTTAATTTTCCACCCTGCAGTGGTCTGTAAGGATTAACATTCCACTCATGATTGGCAACATACAGGTCTTCATTGAACTGTAGTCTGTCAAACTTAACTACATTCATTGAACTCACATCAACAATCACATCATCAAAACTGAGCAGATCATTAGTGTATCCCTTGGCATTAATATCTGCTTTAATCTGCTTCATAATCTCTTCAACATTAATATTGTTTTCCATAATACCCTCTTTTCTGAGCATTTATTTTAAAAGTTAGCATATATGAATGACTGCACACCTAAAGTGTAGCCAAATATAATTATAATAAGAACGAGAGCATAGTATATAAACCATCTCACAGGCAGAGCCAGCTTAGCTACAGACTCCCTTATGTTTATGCCCTTCTCTTTAAGTAAACTTATAACAAATACTACTGCACATCCTGCCAGAATCACAATATAATCCTGTAATTCCAGTCCCAGATTGAAAAGGCTTCCATCAGTAAACTGAATGAACCTGAAGCTTACCAGTGAATATTTCATCATAATGAGTGCCGCTGTAAGAGAAACACCCATATCGAAATACCATCCAATATTTACAAGTATAAATGTCCTTATAATCTGGAATATATGCCATCCCCTGCTTTCAGCATTAATATGACATACCTTAAGTCCCTTTTCATACACTGGCTTAAGAAGTGCACTTATGGCAATAATAAAGCCGTTGTACAATCCGTAAGCAATATATTTCCATGAAGCACCGTGCCATATACCAACCACAAAGAAAATTACCAGATTGGCAAAACAAATTGGAAGTGTCTTTCCTACAAATGAACCAAAATGCTTCTTTCCCCATTTACCAAATCTGTTCATTGCCTTTGACAGTGACAACGGATAGAATATGTAATCCTTCATCCATGTACCAAGTGTGATATGCCACCTTCTCCAGAACTCACTGATAGATTTTGAAAAATAAGGCTGCCTGAAGTTCTCACTCATGTTAACTCCAAACATCTGGGCTGTACCTATTACAATATCCATACCGCCTGAAAAATCCATGTAAAGCTGCACAGAATACATAAGCACTGCAACTATATATATCAGCCCGCAGTAATTGTCATAATTGTTAAATACCTCATTGACAACAACTGCTGCCCTGTCTGCAATTATAATCTTCTTGGCAATACCCCACAGAATTCTCTGAAGTCCAAACTGAAGATTCTTAATATCAAGTCTGTTTCCTTCAAAAAGCTGTGGTGCAAGATGATTGAATCTGCCAATTGGTCCCTGCAAAAGCTGAGGGAAAAAGGATACGAACAATCCCAGCTTGAAAGGATTCTTCTCTGCCTCATATTTTCCCTGATATACGTCTATGATGTAGGAAACTGACTGAAATGTAAAGAAGGATATGCCTAATGGCAGAACCCAGTTTACCGGTTCAATAAGAGAGCCCCCAGTTCTTGAAAGAACTGCATTAATATTCTCAATTGCGAAATTAGTGTACTTTACAACAGCTAACATTCCAAAATTAAGAATACATGCAGCTGCAAGGATTAACCTTTTCTTTCTCTTAATCTTTTCCTTGTATACCTTCTTTTCTTCTTTGGTAATTGTTTCCTTATTGGCTTCCAGATATTCATCTGAACCTTTAATTACTTTGTCCAGAAGTATACCGCATATATATATGACAGCTGTAGCATATACCAGAAACAGCGAGCATTTTACGCTGGATATAAAATAATACCCATAGCTTACGATAAGAAGCCATATCCATCTGTATTTTTTAGGAATAACATAATACCCAATAAGACATGCTGCAAGGAATGCAAAGAAATACAATGTTGTAAATAACATAATTATAATCCCCTCCATTCCAAACCTGTGACTTTAGTGTAATCTTCTGCCATGTTATTGTAGAAATCATCAAATGTATCATAGAAATAATCTGATTTATTATAACTTCCGTCAGATACATCCTCAAGGAATATCGCTAGAGATTCAGAATATACGTTGCCAAGCGTTCCTCCCATATGTCCCTCCTGGTCACCATAATCACAGTCAGAACGTGGAATGAAGCTCATTTTAGCATTATTAAAATCATAATACTCCACATTACACTCACCAGTAATAAACTGGCTTAATGTTTCATGGACGTATTCCATTCTCAAAGTTTTTACTATGGTAGGTGTAATTGGAGATGTTACACATACAAGCCTGATATCTTTATCTTTGCAGTATCTTGCCATCTTTCTGAACACAGTTTTTACATTCTCGTCAAGGTTGTCATCACTTCTGCCAACCCATGTCTGAACATAATCCTCTCCTGGAGGAAGCTTTCCATATTCCGTTCCCTGCCTGTCAAAGAAGCCTTTGCCCACATAAGGTCCGTCAGCTCCTTCCACGAATCCATCCTTACCATATGCAGACTCAATATCATTATTCTTATAGGCAGCTGATGTCTTAACAGCAATATTACGCTTAACTCCTGACACAGAAACATCCCAGCTCAATCTGCTGGCAAGAAGATTTCTCATATCCATTACATCTCTGTTATTAATCAGGTACTCCATCTTTACTTCCGGATTCTTAAGCTGCTGATATATAAATGACCTTGTAAAATGTGTTGTAGGCTGTTCCCACATCCAGTACTGGTAGTCCACATCAAGTATCACCGTCTTAATATCATTGTCATCTGCCACATCTTTAAGAATGTAATAGGAATCTTCTACAGTTTCTCCTGGTATTGCCATATTTAATCCATTAGTGTGGAGTCTTTCATCAAGTTTTGCAGGATTAATTGCACCTCTGCAGTGAGATGCACCAAGAATTATGGTATCATAATTCGTTTCCTTTGACTCTGCTTCGTTCATAATAAAACGGACATAGCCTGTCTGGGCAAATATGAATTTGCATCCACTTAAGATTACCGCCAGAAGAAGCAGAAATATACCGCTCCTTATCCATGGCATTAATTTCTTCATAGTTCTTTCTCCATTCCTTATTCACTACACCAGCAGCTGGTTAAGCTTGTATGCCTGTTTTTCCCA
>CALZFR010000205.1 GCA_945648485.1 uncultured Eubacterium sp.
GGGCCTGGTTTTCATTATGATATGGATCCTGTCCCAGAATAAGAACTTTCACCTTACTAAGCGGTGTAAAGTGAAAAGCATTAAAAATATCATCTGCAGGTGGATAAATTACAGTTTTACTGTACTCATCCTTAACAAATTCATATAGTTTTCTGTAATAATCCTTTTTAAATTCACCACTTATGGCTGTAAGCCAGTCGTTGTCAATCATACTCATATGGAAACCTCTTTTAAATCATTCTCATAGAAATACCTTTGTCAGAAAGATATTTCTTAAGATTCATAATATCAAGTTCCTTATAGTGAAATAAAGAAGCCGCTAAAGCTGCATCAGCTTTTCCTTCAGTAAATGCATCATAAAAATGCTCCATATTTCCTGCTCCACCTGATGCTATAACTGGAATTGATACATTTTCCGCAATTGTTCTTGTCAGTTCGATGTCGTAACCTGCCTTTGTTCCGTCACAATCCATACTTGTGAGAAGAATCTCTCCACATCCCAGCTTTTCGGCTTTCATAGCCCACTCCACTGCATCCATGTGCATGTCAACTCTTCCGCCATTTTTATAGATACTCCAACCACCATCGTCTCTTCTCTTAGCATCAATGGCAACAACAACGCACTGGCTTCCAAATTTATCCGCAGCTTCGCTTATAAGTTGAGGATTCATAATTGCTGCTGAGTTAATAGATATCTTATCAGCTCCTTCTCTTAACAGGACTTTGAAATCATCTACAGTTCTTATGCCACCTCCAACAGTGAAGGGGATAAATACTTTTTCTGCAACTTTACGAACAAGGTCAACCGTTGTATTGCGCCCGTCACTTGAAGCAGTGATATCGAGAAATACAAGTTCATCAGCACCAGATTTATCGTACATTGAAGCTACTTCCACAGGATCACCTGCATCTCTTAAATCAACAAAATTAGTTCCTTTAACTACTCTTCCATTCTTACAGTCAAGACAGGGAATAATTCTTTTTGTAAACATAGTAATCTCCTCACTTTAATTACAAATCAGCAAAATTCTTCAAGATACGCAAACCAACATCACTACTTTTTTCCGGATGGAACTGGCACGCAAACACATTGTCCTTCTCGACAGAGGCGTGGATATGAGTTGAGTATTCTGTTGATGCAGCAACAATATTTTCATCTGATGCTTTTAAGTAATATGAATGAACAAAATATACATAAGAATTGTCGGGAACACCATTAAACAGTTTTGCCCCCTTCTTAATATTCAGTGAATTCCAACCCATATGTGGAATCTTAAGGTCATTTGAAGGTGGAATCCTTAATATCTGTCCCGGAAGAATCGATAACCCCTCCGCACCAGGAGTTTCATCACTTCTCTCAAAAAGCAGCTGTAATCCTAGACATATTCCAAGAAATGGAGTTTTACTTGCTGCTACTTTCTTAATTGTATCGATAAGCCCAAAATGGTCAAGATTATTCATTGCGTCCCCAAATGAGCCAACACCTGGAAGAAGCACTTTATCCGCTTCCAGTATAACGCTGGAATCTCTTGAAACAACTGTCTCATGTCCTAATGAATTAAGAGCTTTCTCTACACTTTTTAAATTACCTGCATCATAATCAATTATTGCTATCATTTCATTGCCTTTCCCATCTTGTCAATTTTAATGTAATACTGTGTAAAATCCTGTCTTGATTCTTCAAGAAGCTTATCAGCATCAGACTGTGAAATATTAAAAGAACTCAAAAATGCATCATATATATTCTTTTTCAGTTCATCAAGTTCTTCAGTGATACCCAGTTCCTGTGCCTGTCTGTAATATGTATCATACCTGTCAAGTCCCTTAACAAGAGCATTAATAGCTTCTGTGTACATATTAAGTTCCAGATAATTCGTATATGATTCATACTGTCTTTGAACATACATTACAACAGATGATTTTTCATATATAGATTTATCAGCCTTATTTATATTCTGTCCAACAAGTTCCTGATAAGCTTTATTGTAATTACCAGATTCATAATATGCTCTTGCTCTTGAAGAAGCACCACTAGATGTCAGAACAGAATTAAATACAGTTACCAGCACACAGATTCCTGCTATAAGCAAAATAAACATTAAAAAGGATTTTGGTTTAATTTTAAGAATATCACCAGGTTTTGGCTCTGGCTTTGGTTTCTTTTCTTTTTTTACCTTTTCCTTTTTTGGCTTTGGTTTCTTTTCTTTTTTAGGTTTTGCTTCCTTTGCTTTTTTGGCTTCTTCTTTCTTAGCCGCTAATTCTGCCTTCTTTTCTTCTTTCTGCTTCTTTCTCTCCTCAATATCACGCTCTTCAGCTTCTTCCTCAAGTCTTTCTTCTTCAATATTCTTCGCTTTAAACTGTTGCAGACGATATTTGATCTTGGCTATAAGTCCCTTTTTAGGAGCAATATTCTCATCAAGAGTATCTTTGTCACCAAATACTTCTTCAATAAGCTTCTGATTCTCATCTACAGGTTTTTCCTCCACAGCAGGTTCCTGTGAAGCATTATCATCAATATCTTTTTTAGCTGCTTTTGATTTATCTGTCTTTTGTGATTTCTTCTTTTCTTTTTTGTTATTCTTAGACTTTGGAGAAGCTTCTTTTTCTTTCTTCTTATCAGCCTTTTTCTTCTTATCAGATTCTTCTTTATTAATGTCATACAAGTCTGACAACTCATCAAAGTCACTATCCTGGTCTTCAAAGAAAATATTTTTCAAAACAGCAAATAAACCATTTTTCTTATCTTTTTTCTTAAGTTTATTTACTGTTTTTCTGTCAACATTTACACTTGAACTGTCATCAGAGATAACTGACGACTCTTGTGATTCATCAAATAATTCATCTATAGATACTGAATCTGATTTTGCTTTGCTGATTATATCATCAAGATCCATATCTGCCAGACGCTGCAAATCATTATCAGACAATTCCGGTTCATCAAAATCAGGAACCATATCCCTTTCGCCGGAATTGTTACCTAAAAGAGCATTTATTTCCTCAGT
>CALZFR010000206.1 GCA_945648485.1 uncultured Eubacterium sp.
AACATATTTCATACTCCATACCAATATATATATATATAAGTTACCAGACTTAAATCACAAGACCTACGCCAAAGAGGAGAACACCTGCATGATTATCAATCACAATCTCACAGCAATGAATACAGCCAGACAATACAATATAATCAGCAGTAATCGTGTAAAAAGCACAGAGAAGCTGTCTTCCGGATACAAGATAAACCGTGCAGCTGATGATGCCGCCGGATTGTCTATATCTGAGAAAATGCGCTGGCAGATAAGAGGCTTAAACAAAGCCGTAACTAATATTCAGGATGGCGTATCCCTGGTACAGGTAACTGATGGTGCTCTTTCAGAAGCCGACAATATTCTTCAGAGAATGAGAGAATTATCTGTTCAGGCAGCTAATGATACCAATACTCCACAGGACCGCCAGGCTCTTCAGGCAGAAATCGACCAGAATATCAAAGAATTAAACAGAATTGCTGAAACAACAACTTTTAATGGAATTCACACATTAAGAGCAGATGACCAGTATGCTATCGACCCTGACATAGCCACAATCACTACACCTACTGCTATCGGCAAAGGTATTTACAGAATGGATAAGGATGATATCTCTATAAAAGACAAAAAAGGAAATCCTTCAACCACACAGGGATTTGAAATGAGTTTTTCTAACAAACCAACAAGCGAGTTGGAAGGAAAAACATTCTTTGTGACATGCAGTGCAAATTGTAACCAGACATTTGATTTCTCATTTAACAGCAATGAATCTACTGGCGTTACTATCAATTCTGCCAATTCAAGAGAAAGTATATTTATTAATATCAATCCAAATGATGTTTCCAGCCAAGACGGTATACCTGGAAAAATCGCCAGTCTGCTTGGAAGTGATTCTGGTGTAAAAGGATTATATCCAAATAACGGCAGCATGAACAACAATTATCAGATTGGTCATGCTAATATGTTGTATATAGATGGCTCAAGAATGGTATTCTATCCTGTAACTGGTCACAGTAATTTCTCAAGCAGTTCAATTAGTAAAACTGTTGGAACAGGTGCTTCACAGGTCACCTACAACAACCTGAATATGGGCACAATGTACCTTAACGGCATGGAAGAGAATGTAACAATTGACATTAAGTCTAACGAATGGGGATTGAAGATTCAGGCAGGTGCCCTTGAAAATCAGGCAATCGACGTTCCTCTTGTATGGATGGAAGCTAAGAAAATGGGAATTGACCCACTGGACGTAAGTTCTTTTGACAATGCAGGAAGTGCCATAAGTTCATTAGACTATGCCCTAGATTGGCTTCACACCACAAGATCAAGATTCGGTGCTGTCCAGAATCGTCTTGAGCATGCAATGGATGTTGATGCCAACACTTCTCTGAATACATCCAGCGCTGAGAGCAGACTGCGAGACACAGATATTTCAGAAGAGATGGTTAACATGGCAAAGCAGGATATCCTCTCCAGTGCAGGAGAAGCTATGCTTGCACAGTCAAACCACCTCTATGATAGTGTTCTCAGTCTGTTACAGTAATTATGTTTAATCAGCTGTTATCCCATTAAGAATATCCCTGTATACATGCTCCGCTGCATTCATGCCATTCATTCTGACATAATCCAGCCTGTGGCTATACAGGGCTTTCCTGGCCTGCTTCTTACAGTCATTGTTATTAATAACCACGTCACTAACAAATCTGTCTATCATTTCATAGTCTTTGCCATCTGCATCGTACTGTGTTCTGATTATCTCTTCGCCAAGAGGCGTAAACCTCTGTTCTGCTCTCCTCAAAAACAACATCGGTTTACCAGTATACATATATTCACATATAAATGATATAGAATCATTAATTAATGCATCCGAAGTATCAAATAATGCCAGATAATCCCCTTCCTCCTGGACACTGGCATTAGGAAGCCTCCTGAATCTGTCAAGATATTCCTCATATTCATCAATTGAATTCATTATCCCCTTACTAATCAAAGCATTTCTTAAGTTAGGATGAGGCTTGAAAACGAATGATACACTATCAGAATACTTCTCTGCCAGAGCAGGATAATACCACATATTCTTATCAAATGTAGAAAATAGCAGTATATTATCATTACCTATAGAAAAATGTGGAGATATTATAACTTTTTTATAATCCTCGACAGCCTTTCCTTCTGGAACCTTCCACAGCCTGCGTAAATCTGACTCAGAATAGTCATGATGTTCATAAAAATAATCCATCTTGATATAACCGCTTAACCTTACATTCTTTCCAGCTAGCAGTTGGTATCTCCTGTAATCCGCAATATCATCTTCAGTTTCCGTGTACACACGCCACACAAGATTAAAGAACTCTTTATTATATACACACTGTTGGCCGTAATCTCCATCAAGAGATGTTGCAGGATTAAATCCGTAGGAGATAGATACATTAAGCACTGACAGTGGCAGTCTTACTATCTGGTACTCCTTCGCCATATTCAGATACCACGGAGTTACATGAATGACCATATCAGGATATCCGCCACATTCATCCCAGCCTGTAATCTCCTCTGTCTGCGAATCATATATTCGTTTTACATTATAATTGCCATCCTCGAAGAATCTGTAAGTCTGCTCGTAGACTTTTCTCCGTTCTGCACCGCTGCGCCCTATAAGAGGGACCGGTATCACAACTGGTTCAAATCTATCATCATCTGCCATCAATCTGTATATACCACCAGCGGGCCATTCTGCAGCAGAGATAGACAAGAATGCAACTTTTATCTACTCTCTCCCATAGCGTTATCGTATATTACTCGTCATCATACACTACTATTAATCTTACTGTTAATCGCCTTTTTTAATTTGGTAGAACTGGTACTCTGTGTATAAGGGAAAAATACCATTGTGGAGCCATTCTTCTCAAGGAACTCCTTCTCAGAAAGCCACAACGGATCATTCTCATAATCACTTCCGGAAAACTGCACGTCAAA
>CALZFR010000207.1 GCA_945648485.1 uncultured Eubacterium sp.
TCTACTGGCCATCCTATGAACATTGTGTTGTATTAAGCGGATATGACTTAAACACTCAGACAGTTACACTTACTGACCCTACCTATGGGGTGGTTAAGCAATCCATTGAAGATTTCACAGCGTATTACCAGAAATTCTTCTATCAGGCAGTTGTAATCAAGTAGACATCTTTGACAAAACTTATAACTAAAAACTTATAACTAAGAAAACATAAAAATGCAGCCAGCATATTGCCCTGTCTGTGACAGGTGTTGTCCTATACTGGCTGCTATGTGTGTTTATTAAAATTTGATATATATTATTGCAAATTAAAGTGCCTTGATTCTATCAAGTGCCTTAAGTGTATTCTCATATGAACCAAAAGCTGTCAGTCTGAAATACCCTTCTCCGCTTGGACCAAAGCCTGAACCAGGAGTACCTACAACATTAGCCTTCTCAAGGAGTAAATCAAAGAAATCCCATGATGTCATGTTGTCAGGAGTCTTTAACCATACATAAGGTGAATTGACACCACCTGATACAGAGTATCCGTATCCTGCCAGAGCTTCCATCATAGTTTTTGCATTCTTCTTATAATATGCAATCTGTTCCATAGTCTGCTTTGCACCAGCCTCTGAATATACAGCCTCTCCTGCTCTCTGGACAATGTATGGTGCACCATTGAATTTAGTTCCGTGGCGTCTTGCCCATAAACTGTGAAGTGATACATCACCGCACTTCAAATCCTTAGGTATTACTGTGTAACCAAGTCTTACACCTGTAAATCCTGCTTTCTTAGAGAAACTTCTTAACTCGATTGCACATGTTCTTGCGCCTGTACACTCATAGATTGAATGAGGCACATCTGCTTCCTCAATAAATGCTTCATAAGCCGCATCATATATAATAACTGCTCCAACCTTATTGGCGTAGTCAACCCACTCCTGAAGCTGTGGCTTAGTAATAGTTGAACCTGTAGGATTGTTAGGGAAGCAGAGATATATAATATCCGGTGTCTCCTTAGGAATCTCCGGTGCAAAATTAGTTGCAGCTGTACATGGCATGTAAATAACATCACTCCACTTCTGTGTATCAGGATTATACTCTCCTGTTCTTCCTGACATAGCATTAGTGTCTACATATACTGGGTAAACCGGGTCACATACTGCAATCTTGTTATCAATAGAGAATATATCTCCAATATTTCCTGAATCTGACTTGGCACCATCACTTACAAATATTTCATCAGCAGATATATCACATCCTAATGCCTTGAAATCCTTATCAGCAATAGTATTTCTTAAGAACTCATATCCAAGGTCTGGGGCATATCCTCTAAATGTCTCTGCATGAGCCATCTCATCAACTGATTTATGCAATGCATCAATAACTGCTGGTGCAAGTGGCTGGGTAACATCGCCGATACCAAGGCTTATTACTTCTCTATCTGGATTAGCCTCTTTGTACGCCTTAACCTTCTTAGCTACTGTTGAGAACAGATAGCTTCCTGGAAGCTTTAAATAATTATCATTAATCTTAAACATAATTCTACCTTCCTCTCCTGCTGTTTCTAAGCCCACCCCCAATTAGAGAAACGAACTTACGAGTAATTATACTATATGATTTAAACGAGGACAATTATTAATTTACATTTTTCTTAATTAACATCTGCTCACTGGTTCAGATATACGAATGCGTTGGCCCTGAATCTGTTATTATCTGTATTAATACGGAGTTCCCCGTGCATATCCTCAATTATACGCTTCACATTCTGGATACCAATACCATGATTTGTATTATACAGCTTATTATTTTAAAGAAAACATGTCTGGCACATTCGGTCGGGTATTTGACATATCCGGTAATAGAAATAAACATCATGTTCCCAGATAATATCTCTTCTGGTTTTCGTACTCCTGATTAATTGCCTGAATAAGCTCCGTGTCACCATGAGTATTATCCGGGTGAAATATCTTCATTATGTCCTTGTAGCGTTTCTTAAGGGATGTGCTGTCATCCACACCCTTGAAAAATATTTTCACATTAGAAGAATACTCCATGCCTCTTCTGGCTTCGCGGTACACATTATCACGGAATACATCCTTCTCTCTCTGAAAACGCTCCTTATCTATAGCCAGCTGCCTTATTTCCCGTTCCATAATCTGCCACTGCTGGTCAAAAAGATTCTTCTGGTTTTCAAGCTGCTTACTTAAAAGCATATTCTTTCGCTGTTTCTTCTCAAGAATCCCTTTCTGAATCTCAATAAGTTTTCTTTCATCTTCCAGATTCTTTGCTAATTCCTTAATTCTGATATTCTCAGCAAACAGCCATTTTCTCTGTTCGTCAAGTTCCTGTTCTGTCATGCTGTTAACCCGTTCTTCTGTCAGATTATTTACCATGGCTTACCCCTGTCTTACAACATTAATCCTAAATTACACAACTAATCTAAGATGCATTGTTATTACTAAACTGTACTACTGTAACTATACTGCGCTATGGAACCAGAACACCTTCACAGGCTGGCATCCTTCCTTAGTTTTAAGAGTGTGTCTTACCCCTGGCAGGGCTATGAAGGAATCCCCTGCTTTAATTGGAAATTCTAAATCATCCAGCTTGGCATAACCTTCTCCCTCAAGTACATAAAAACCTTCCTGATCCTCATGGCATCCCGGATTAGGATTAAATTCATAATCACTGTATGTAGATATTCCTGACCTGCATCCGTTAACACATCCATTAGCCTCTGAAAGAAATGTATATCCTTTCCTGCCCTCTCCCTGATTAGCTATAACCTCTTCCATCGTAATATATGGCTTCATACTTAAGTCCTCTTTTCTATAATTTTGTTATTATACTACATTAAAAGGCGCGCATAGACAAGCTACACGCGCCAAATAATCTTATGAGTAATTACTGCTTGTTCTTATATGAAAGCATCTCATTATTAGCAAGAAGTAATGGACC
>CALZFR010000208.1 GCA_945648485.1 uncultured Eubacterium sp.
CAGACTGTGTGGAATGTGGAAAATAAAATATGTGGAGCCACAGATATTGAACTTACTGAATTAGGACACCAGCAGGCCATAGACACAGGAAAGAAGATTATGGAGGAAGGAATTAAAGCAGATGAGATTCTGTATTCTCCTTTGATACGGGCGGCTGAAACAGCAAGGCATATTTCTGAGATTACAGGAATTCCAGCCAGAATGGAGCCAAGGCTTATTGAACAGAATTTTGGCAAATGGGAGTCTACCCCGAGGGATGGAGCAGACTTTAAGAAAGCCAAGGAGTTCTTCGCATGCAGTCATGAGGGCGGAGAGTCTACCTTAAGGCTGGCACAGAGAATATATAATCTCCTGGATGATATCAAAGCGGAATCTGACAGTAAGACATATATTCTTGTTGCTCACAACGGAATTGCAAGAGTTGTACAGTCATATTTTACAGACATGACGAATGAGGAATATGCAGCATATGGAGTGAAGAACTGTGAGGTAGTGAGGTACGACTTTAAGTAAGGCAATGTAACTGTTGTGGCACACCATGGATGAACAGGTATAGGTAAAAGCTATAACCAGATATAAGGTTTTCATATTTTACTATCGGGAAGTGTTATGATAAAACAATAATCACAACAGATGAAACACGGCGTAAAAAAATTCAAAAGAATTGTGTCAGTGTTATGTCATAATAAGGAGGATATGAGAATATGAAAAATAAGTTATTTAAATCAGCAACACTTTTGTTAACAGCAGTTTTATCAGCAGCATCACTTGTGGGATGCGGTGGAAGTTCTAAGAAAATTGTAATTGCTGTACCTAACGATACAACTAATGAGGCAAGAGCACTTTTACTTCTTCAGGACAATGGAATTATCAAGTTAAAGGATGGAGCTGGTATTACAGCAACAGTAGGAGATATCAAGGAGAATCCTAAGAACATAGAGTTCAAGGAAGTTGAGGCAGCACAGATTCCTAACACACTTAAAGATGTTGATTATGCAGTTATCAATTCCAACTATGCTATCGGAGCAGGACTTGACCCAGTAAAGGGTTCACTTGCCATTGAAGGTTCATCATCAGCATATAGTAACATCCTTGCAGTTAAGTCTGGCAATGAGAATTCAGATAAGATTAAAGCTCTGGTTGCAGCATTAGAGAGTAAGAAGGTAGCTGATTTTATTGCAAGTAAGTACAATGGTGCAGTTGTAAGTACTGTTGATAATCCAGGAGATGGATACGATAAGTCAGTTAATTATGACAGCCTTAAGGGTACCAAGATAACAGTTGCAGCTTCACCTACACCACATGCTGAGATTCTTGCAATTGCAAAGGATATTCTTTCACAGAAGGGTATTACTCTTGATGTTAAGGAATTCTCAGATTATGTACAGCCTAACAAAGTTGTTGACAGTGGCGAGATTGATGCAAACTATTTCCAGCATAAGCCATATCTTGATGACTTTAACAAGGAGAATGGAACTAAGGTTGTTTCAGTTGCAGCAATCCATGTTGAGCCAATGGGCGTATATGGTGGAAAGCAGACATCACTTGATGCTGTAAAGTAATCATTTTTTGCTAATAATTGTATCTCGACAAATATGAGTAATATAGTGTAATATCTTATTAAGGTGTTCTGGCTACTTGGAAGAAGATAATTCCCCAGGTAGCCAGAATGGTGTATAATGGTGTTTAAAGATACATATTTGTAAAAAGCTGTCTTGAAATGGAGATTTTAGTATGATTGAGATTAAGAATCTCTGCAAATCCTTTGAGATTGCAGATGGTACTGTGGATGCATTAAAGGATATTTCGCTGACAATTAATGACGGGGAGATATACGGAATTATTGGAATGAGTGGTGCCGGTAAAAGTACACTTGTAAGATGTATCAATATGATTGAACGTCCAAGCAGTGGAACTGTTGTAATAAATGGAACTGACATGGGAGCATTAAGCGAGAAACAGCTCCGGGAAGAACGCCGTAATATCACAATGATTTTTCAGAGCTGCAATCTGCTGATGCAGCGTAACTGCCTTAAGAATGTGTGTTTCCCTCTTGAGCTTGCCGGAGTAAATAAGCATGAGGCACAGAAGCGTGCCCTGGAACTGCTTGAGACTGTAGGACTTAAGGAAAAAGCAAAGGCGTATCCCGCACAGCTTTCCGGTGGACAGCGCCAGCGTGTTGCCATTGCCAGGGCTCTTGCTACACATCCTAAAGTGCTTCTCTGCGATGAGGCAACCAGTGCCCTTGACCCACAGACAACCCATTCAATATTAGAGCTTATCAGGGATATTAACAGAAAACTGGGAATCACAGTTATTGTCATTACACATCAGATGAGTGTTGTGGAGGAAATATGTAACCGTGTGGCGATTCTTGATGATGGACAGGTGGCAGAGGAAGGAATTGTGAGTGAAGTGTTCTCTGCACCTAAATCAAGGGCTGCCAAGAGACTTGTATTTCCAGATGAATTCTTTGAAAATGCAGCAGATAATAATAGTTTCAGAAAAATCCGGGTGGTATTCAATGGCGCAAATGCTACAAGTACACCAATTATTGCTGAGATGGCAATGAAGAAAGGAATTGCTGCAAGTATTCTGTCTGCATCAACCAAGAGTATTGGAGATAAGGCATATGGCAATATGCTTCTTGGAATAGAGGATAATGATGAAACTGTAAATGAGGCTCTTAATTATCTTTCACAGCTTGAAAATGTTATTGCACAGGAGGTAAGTAAAGGATGATTCTATTAAGTAAATTATTTGATCCTGAGAAAACGGAGACAATGTTAAGAATCTTACAGAATGAATTCCCATTAGCTATATGGGAAACACTGTATGTTACTGTTATAGCAACATTATTTTCTGTAATTATCGGACTTCCTCT
>CALZFR010000209.1 GCA_945648485.1 uncultured Eubacterium sp.
CTCATGTTAAGGTAAGCCATGGAAACAAGCAGGATTACAAAGCCATAGGCATATGTAACGCTTAAATCTCCAAACAGACAGGTTGCAACATATGGAATAACAGCTGAAAGAAGCATTACAACAGGGCAGAATCTTTTGTCCTTACAGGTTGTGAATATGAAAATAGAAACTGCAATTCCAAGAAGGGAAAAAATAAGCTGGATAAGGGTGTATACATTTCCCTTTCCTGCAAGAAGGACAGCTCCTTCAGAAAAGGCCATATAGCCTGTGATAAGCATAAGTGCTGGAAAGACAACACTGTTTGCCCGTTTAAGTTGATCTTTTGTCATAAAAACCTCCATTCCGTAACGTTAATCGCGATACGATTTTTAGTAATAGAATAAAAAGTAATGCAGGAATGTTTCACGGTCATTTCGCATATCTCGCAATACATATATTTTACATTCACACTAATCTAATAACAAGTAAAACTTTCAAATTTTTACATTTTTCGACATTTATTTTTTGATTAAAATGAGGAATGAAAGAATAAAGAAAAAATATTTACAAACAATAGATTTTGGGATAGAGTTTGTGATTAAGCAATAAGCAAAAAATATGCAATATTATTAGGCAATATAATTTGCAATATATTTTTGTAATATGATTATGCATTAAAAAAGTAATATAAAATGAGGAGCGTATATGAAAAAGGATTACAGTAAACTGTGGACATTGTTTAAGTCCATGTTTGTACTAAGTGCATGTACATTTGGGGGAGGATTCGTTATTGTATCACTTATGAAAAAAAGATATGTGGAGGAACTGAAATGGCTGGATGAAGATGAGATGCTTGATGTAACTGCTATTACACAGTCCTGTCCAGGACCTCTTCCTGTTAATGCATCAGTAATAATAGGATACAGAATGGCAGGTGTTGTTGGTTCACTGACAGCAATTCTTGGAACAATTATTCCTCCAATGGTAATTATTTCAATTATTTCTTTATTTTATAATCAGTTCCGCACCAATCCATATATTGCTACGGCATTGCAGGTTATGCGTGCCGGTGTTGCTGCGGTTATATTTGATGTAGTTATTAATCTGGCAGGGAATGTCCTAAAAACAAAAAGGATACTCTATATTACCATGATGGTAATTGCATTTGTTGCCACATATTTTCTTGATGTCAGCGCCATGGTAGTTATTATTGTGTGCCTTTGCATAGGACTTATTGATTTAGCTGTCACTATGGGGAAGAAAGGAAGGCTTGACAGATGATTCTTCTTAAGTTGTTTTTTGCATTTATCCAGGTGGGATTGTTCAGTGTAGGCGGAGGATATGCGGCAATTCCACTGATTCAGGAACAGATTGTAGATATATATGGAATGATGACTCTGGAGGAATTCTCTGATTTAATTACGGTGGCAGAGATGACGCCGGGACCAATTTCCATTAATTCTGCAACATTTGTGGGGATGAGAGTGGCAGGGATTCCTGGAGTGATTATATGCTCTGTGGGATGCATAATTCCATCTTTCTGTATCTGTCTTATCCTTGCCCACTTCTACTACAAATACAGGTCTGTAAAAGGAGTCCAGGTGGTGCTCTCAGCTATGAGACCAGCAGTAGTTGCCCTGATAGCTTCTGCCGGAGCATCTATTCTTATGCTTGCTCTCTTTCAGTCAGAAATCCAGAATCTTGTGGTAGAGAACTTCAGGATAGTGGAATTTGTAATATTTGCTGTGGCTCTGTTTCTTTTAAGGAAATTCAAGATGAACGCCATAACCATAATTCTTGGCAGTGGTGTTGTAGGAACCATTGTATATACAGTGATTAATCTGATTGGGTGAGTGATTTAGTGTTCTGAGTGATTTAGCATTGTAACTGTTTTTGTTTGTGATTCATCTAAAGTGTTGATTGTTTTGCACGTAGCGTTTCGGGGTTGTTCTCCGATGTTACGTGCTTTTCTTATGTTATCTTGATTCTGCAAGTAGTGATTTTGGAACGTCTTGAAAGGCTTACTTGCAAATCAAAAATATAATTAAAATAAATTCAAATAAAAATGTTGACAAGTGTAAAGGTTTTGATATAATTGGTTCAAATATATTTAGTTAAATATATTTAAGTAAATAATTTTAAAAACAAGAAAGATGGCGTGGGATTCACATTTATTGAAATGCTGAAAAGCTTTGAGAACTGAAATGCATTGAGATTCAGGAGAAGAATGAGGACCCCACACTGAATGGAGGATTATCATGACATTTGAAAAGGTAAAAGAAATCATTGTGGACACAATCAACTGCGACGAGAGCGAGATTACAATGGATGCTAAGCTTAAGGAGGATTTAAATATTGATTCTCTTGACTCTATGGAGCTTGTTATGGCTCTTGAGGAAGCTTATGGAATCACAATCGAGGAGTCAGCTCTTGGCAGCTTTGAGTCTGTAAAGAATATTGTTGAATACATTGACAGCCATGTAGCTTAGAATCATACATTAATAAAGAAAAAAATCAGGCTATTTGTGCTGCAGACGCCACAAATAGCCTTTATCATGCAAAAGCGTCTGCAGAATGAGGATTAATATGGATTTAAAAGATGTTTACGAACTTCTGGATAAATTTGACGGGTCAGCATGCTGTGAGATGGAGCTTAATCTGAATGGGATGCAGCTCAACCTGAAAAAGTACAGCAGCATTGCTGTTCCTTCAGGATTAAATAATGCTTCAGGATTAAATTATGTTGCAGCAGGAAACACACAGACTGTGGTATCTGGTAACATCCAGGCTGGATTACAGGGGGCTGTAACACAGACTCAGGCAGAACAGGTAACAGATAATGCATCTGCTGGGGATGCTGTTGAGATTAAGGCACCTC
>CALZFR010000210.1 GCA_945648485.1 uncultured Eubacterium sp.
CATTGTTAATCTGATTAAGATTGTGGCAGTAATGGTAGTGGGTAAGATGAAGCTGCCAAAGAATTAATCTGGCTCAGGCAATAATTTTGAACTTAAATCATTATATCTGAATAATAATGGTATTCTGATGAATAATAAATAGTAGTAACTAGTAGACCATCACAGTCGTAAAATGGCTGTAGATGGTCTTTTTCACAATAATTTCATATTTATTATATTGAAAAATATCAGATGTGTGGTAGAATTGCGGGAGTTGCATTGCAACGAAGAAATTCATAAATCAGGGGTGCCTGATAGTGATATGTTTGGAAAAGGTGCAGACAGTGAATAGCAGAGATTATAAAGAAAAAAAGGAATTCCTGGTCAGATTAGAATATATATTTGGATTACTTCTGTCCATGGCAATATGGGGAATAATGACATGGGGATATTATATCCAATACGGCAAGGTGTTGCAGCTGCTGATTACGGTGGTTGTATATGCGGTGTTTGGTGTAGCATATGCTCTTTGCAGGAATCTGATTAGTAAGTTTAACAGTCAGCTTATGTTCTTATCAGTGCAGCCGGTTGCGCTGTCAGTTGCAATTATATTTTCTTCTGTGAAGACCATTGACTTTGATGGAAATATGGTTTACTGGGCGTTTTGTGTTCTTCCTTTTGCTATATATTTTATTATATGTGGATGTATTTCTTTTATTAATGGTGACACTGTCATGGGGCAGTGGTTTAACAGGGAAAAGTTTATTATTCTTGTTATTGCTGTTGCAATTGCCATGAGATTACCTTTTATTGAAATGATGCAGAGATGGGATTCAGGAGAGTACTACTGGAGCTTCAGCCAGGCTGTGCAGCAATTTACATTCACAGATTTTGAAGAATACAGAGGTCTGTTCTGTATATGCAATCATCCTACCATGATGTTTTCGCTTATATATCTCCCGGGAGAACTTACTTTTCCTGAAAGAATAATTGGTGTGTCATTAACGAGCTTTTGTATTACAGCTGTGACATTGTGGTGTATCTACAAGGTTATATTAAGGATAGTTAAGGGAACATCTGAGAAAAATGCTGCTATATATACATTTATTATATCTCTGGCACCGCTGTTCTATAGTACTGTCACATATTTTAACCCGGATTATGCTCTTGGATGCTTCTTCATGATGGCACTGTATGGATTTATATATAATAAGCCATTAATTGCAGGGGCAGCCAGTCTTATGTGTTTCCAGACAAAAGAGACAGGAATTGTGATAGTATTTGGTCTTGTTGTGGGAACGTTTATAAGGCATATATCAAGTGGTAAAGGAACTTCTGCAATAAAGAAAATTGCTACAGATGGATGTCTTTACACAACTCTTGCATCTACTATTCTCCAGCTTTGGTATATGAAGACTATTGGAGGAGTGTCCAAGTGGACCCAGTATGGAGAGGAGAATACCGGAATTAAGTGGGACAGTAATGGAACAAATTGTCTTGGATATAATATCACTCATATAGTTACCAAGCTAAAGCAGCAGTTTGTTCTTAATTTTAACTGGCTTATTGTGGTAATTATCCTGGTGTGTGCCATTGTTCTTATTGTATATGGCATCAGGGATAAAAAGAAGAAAGAAAAAAATGAATATATACACTGTATTATAGCGTCTTTAGTGGCATTTGTGGCATTCTCATGTCTGTATATAACAGCACCTATGGCAAGGTATAACGTGGTGGGAGATATTCTGTTGTATTTAATTGCCATATATGTTGTGGAGAGAGTGAGAAAGGTAGTTAAGGTAAGAAAAGAGATTGTGGCTTTAAGAGCAGGTCAGGCTGCGGTTGGAGTGCTTCTTGCAGTACAGTGTTTTATAACAATAGACCCATTTACACTGCTTAATTTTATTAATCTGGATACAGACAGTGTAACAATGTGTTATACTGGAGATAAGAATAAACCGGTTGGGGATATATTTTACGGGGATTATCTGATATACAACACCCAGTATACCTATATTGACAGGGCTTATGACTATATTCTTAAGGAAACAGGGTATGAAGCTGACTGGAATATTATAATCCCAACATCTAATGGTAATTTTATTAATGGTAATATGTACCGTTTGAACTGGGATGATAAAAGAAAGAGAAGAGTGTTCTATACCAATGGGAATACCGGGGAAATGAGCGATTACATTCTTACAGAGGATCTGTACCAGTTTGCAAGGCAGTCAAGCGACAAGGTTCTGCTGATAGTAAACCCTTACTATAAAGGCATTGATAATGAAGCTGCAGTAAATGAAGCGTTAGAATATTACAACCTTGTTGACCAGGGAAGATACTCAAGTATACAGGGATGTATATATTATTATGTGTTGGAGAGGTAAAAGCTATTGATTAGATTTGCTGTGATTGGTTCCGGGTGGAGGAGCCTGTTTTATGTAAGAATTGCCAGAGCACTGCCAGATATGTTTGAACTGACAGCATTACTTTGCAGAGGGCAGGAGAAGGCTTACAGGATTCAGAAGGAGTATGGGATTCATACTACCACAAGTGAAGATGAAGTAATCGTGTCAAAGCCAGATTTTGTCGTTAGTGCAGTGAATAAATCCAGTATGAGTGATGTGGTAAGATACTGGGCGGCAAAAGGTATTCCAGTTCTTTCAGAGACTCCTGCAGGACTTGATATTGATACACTTAAAGCTATCAGACAGGATGTGGAAAACGGAGCCAGAATCCAGGTGGCTGAACAGTATTTTCTCTATCCTTCTATAAAGGCGGTAATTGATGAATGCAAATCGGGAACTATAGGAGAACCAGTTTCAGTTACCATATCAGATATTGACGATTATAATGGTG
>CALZFR010000211.1 GCA_945648485.1 uncultured Eubacterium sp.
ACAATGGAGAATCTTGAACATTTATATTTAAAGAAAAATGTTAATTATGCAGGTGTTCCATATGCTGGTTATCAAAGTTATTATAATCTTACACCAACTGAACGTTCTAATATTATTAGAACCCATGAGAGCTGTGTGAAAAGTGAAACGATTCCATGTGAATACAACATCGCATATACTAATAAGGTATCTTCTAAAGCTTTTAGCCAGGATGTGGATGTAGTTGTTCCAACAGATACGGAAGGTAGAGAATTGAAATTATTCAGTATTACAATTGCTGATATGCAGATACAATTACGTTCATCAGCAGAGTTAAAGGAGTCTGATAAGACAAGAAAAGATTATTCTGGATTATATGATGAATACGATATATACGATGGTCCGACATTATATATGTCTGATGGAAGTATAGTAAAAACCGAACGCGAAAATTCTATATCAACAGAACGTATGAACGCTGGCATGATTGATTGTAATAATTATACAGTTGAATCGTATTTGTCATACGACATTTCTGTGGCAGTCAATACAGAGAATATAGTAAAGATTGAATGGAATGGTGTAACAATCTGGGAAAAATAAAGAAACAGGAAGATTACTCATATATTTTTATTATGGGTTTTATGTTAAAACCCGGCAGAAAATGGTATAATAATACAAGATTTTCTTAAGAACGGAGACTTGCCATGAAAAAAGTATTATTAATTGCCACTGGTGGAACTATTGCTTCCAGACAGTCACAGAATGGGCTGGCACCTGCACTGGACGCAGAAAGTCTGTTAAAGCATCTGTATAATCCCAAGGATAATTCCGGCTGCGACATTGTCAAGCTGCCGGACTGCACCATTGAAGGCGTTTCCATAATGGATGTGGACAGCACCAATATGAGTCCTGAACTTATGGGAACAATTGCCCGGACAGTTTGTGATAACTATAATTCATATGACGGATTTGTTGTGACACATGGGACAGATACAATGGCGTACAGTGCGGCAGCAGTATCATATATGCTGAAAGGACTTCATAAGCCTGTAGTTTTTACCGGTTCACAGATTCCCATGGAGCAGCCCGGTTCAGATGCTTACGTTAATCTTAGGGATTCAATTACATTTGCCTGTGAGAACAGAGCAGGGGTATATGTTGTATTTAATGGCAAGGTTATTAAAGGAACGTGTGCATGCAAGGTTAAAACCAAGTCTATGGATGCATTTGTAAGTGTTAATGAACCTGACGCAGCATGTATTACTAACGGCGTTGTTATGTATGACAGGAACAACAGTGGTTCTGGGGATAACAGCGCTTTTGGTGAAAACGTGGATGAAGACAATTCTGTTACGGTAAGCCTTCCAGAAATATCAGCAGATACACAGCTTTGCAGCAATATAACATTGGTTAAGCTATTTCCGGGAATTGATGAGACAATATTTGATTATATCAAGGATAACTACAAAGGCGTCATAGTTGAGTGCTTTGGAGTAGGGGGAGCACCTGACGGGTACAGCCATATTGCTGGAAAGCTGATAGAACTGGCACATTCAGGAATTGCAGTTGTAATCACTACCCAGTGTTTGTATGAAGGGATAGATATCAATATATATCAGGTAGGAGAAAGTCTTTCAGATGTAAGTTTAATACTGGGAGGTAAGATGACAACAGAAGCCCTTACCATGAAGCTTATGTGGGCACTGGCACATTATGATAGTATTAAAGATGTTAAAGCATATATTGAGCAATCATGAAGACATAAACTCTCTAAAATAAAAGCCTGGCATGTATTCTGAATAATGGATACATGCCAGACTTTTTTAATTGGAGTTATTTGTCTTTGCAAAGAATTACTTTGTCTGTAAATCACATATCTTCCATCCGTTACCCTGACGTACATAGTACAGGGTGATTTTGGTAGGATAGTTATAGTTTTTTCCAGACATAACTACATCATATGTATAGTCAGTTTCCACAGAATAACAGTCAGGAGAGTACTGTTTTATGTTGCTGATATTGATGTCTCCTATTGTAAGTGAACTGTGGTCTGCGTACCATACACTGGTATAAGTAACATATCTAAGGAACTCATATGCCTTGGAATTACTTATTACAGAGCCTGATATAGAAGAAAAATCTGCTTCAGTGTACATGTATTTGGTGTAATTAGTAATGAACTTCTTAACCTCGTTGCTGCTGTCATCTGAAATAGAATCAGAAGTCTCATAATCAAAGGTATATGTTTCTTTCTCAATCTTTGGTGTAAGTTCTTTGCCACTTAAAGAACTGGTACACTTGATTTCAGGAGAAATATATGCACCCTCAACCCTGTATTTTATAAGGAGAGGAATATCAGCATATTTAGTGACATTTTCCATCTTGGAGGCATTAAGGTTTTCCTCAACAATGTTGTCAGATGTAAGAACCTTACCATTAATTGTTACTGTGTAATCAGCAGGTGCCACAATATCATAGTATCCATCTGTAGCAAAGCCAAGGTCAATATCATCAATTTCCCAGTTAATGGCATTGTACATTCCCCTTTTGTCGGATTTTTTTAGAGTTAACACGGCAACTTCTTTGCCATCCACTTTAATACTGTAAGCAGGGTTATCAGAGGTGTATTTGGACATTTTCTTTGTGTATGTATAATCACTGCCCATTATATGGTCTCTGACAGCTTTTTTAACAACCTCGTGGCTGTCTGTAAATTTAGAACGGTTATTGTAATGGCTTATAATTCTATCAATATCCAGATTATAGAACATATCAGTTACATCCTTGGCAGTATGTTCTGGCTGGGATTTCTCGTAGGATGCAAGAA
>CALZFR010000212.1 GCA_945648485.1 uncultured Eubacterium sp.
AAAGAAAGAGGTGTTTTTATGACAGGGTTACCATTGATAATTGTGTTTGTGCTGGCAATCATTGTTATGATTGTAGCGATTTCTAAGTTTAAGGTTCATCCTTTCTTAGCAATCATGGGTGTATCTCTTATCCTTGCAATTCTTGCAGGTATTCCATTTGTGGATAAAACAGTTGATGGAAAAACAGTTGCAGGAATTCCAACAGTAATTGGACAGGGATTTTCAGGAACATTCAGTAGTATCGGTATTGTTATTATTTTAGGTGCTTTGATCGGTTCTGTTCTGGAGAAGACAGGTGCTGCACTTAAGCTTGCCGATATGGTTATTAAGATTGTCGGCAAGAAACATCCTGAACTTGCAATTGAGCTTATGGGATGGGTTGTATCAATTCCAGTATTCTGTGACAGTGGTTTTGTTATCTTGAATCCAATCAGAAAAGCTCTTGTAAAGAGAACTGCTGTATCAAGTGTTGCCATGACAGTAGCGTTGTCGGCAGGTCTTTACATTTCACATGTATTTATTCCACCTACACCTGGTCCTATTGCAGCTGCTAATACGTTGGGAGTGGGAGATAATCTCTTACTTGTTATGGGCTTAGGTGTTCTTTGTAGTATCTTACCATTAATTGCTGGTCTTATGTATGCAATGTATATTGGTAAGAAAATAAAGAGTCAGGATGAGATTGAAGATAATGGTGAAGTGACAAAGACATATGAGGAACTTGTTGCAGAGTATGGAAAGCTTCCTAATGGATTTAACGCTCTTGCTCCAATTATTGTTCCTATTATTCTTATGGCTTTAGGTTCAATTTCGTCTATGGCAGGATGGAAGGGTACTCTTAATATTGCATGCACATTCCTTGGAAAGCCTATTATTGCGTTAACTGTTGGTACATTATTTGCAGTACTTCAGCTTGGCTTGGCTGGCAAGATGAAGGATTTTTACAATATTACCAATGAGACATTAAAGACAGTTGGACCAATCCTCTTTGTTACAGCTGCTGGTGGTGTTCTTGGTAAAGTAATTTCTTCAAGTTCAATGGTAAGCTATATCACAGCTCATGCTGAGGTTTTATCTGCTGTTGGTATTTTCTTCCCATTCATACTTGCAGCAATTTTGAAATCAGCACAGGGATCTTCAACAGTTGCAATTACAACAACCGCCGGAATCCTTGCTCCACTGCTTCCAGTTTTAGGTCTTGCAACACCAGTGAGAGCAGCACTCTGTGTAATGGCTATTGGTGCTGGTGCAATGACAGTATCTCATGCAAATGATTCTTACTTCTGGGTTGTTACTAACTTTGGTGACATGAAACCTGAACAGGGATATAAGACTCAGACAGCATGTACATTGATATTAGGTATTGCCTCAATGGTTGAAATATTTGTTCTTTCATTGTTCTTATAGTTTGTTTTTTTGAGGCAGGATTTATTTCCTGCCTCTTTTTTTAAAATGTATAACTCGTTGTGATTTTTTGCATATTAATTATAATCAGGAGGTAGTGCAGGGTGGTAATTGGATTTATCGGACTTGGTATAATGGGAAGACCCATGGCAGAAAACCTATGTAAAGCAGGTTATTCATTAATAGTTAATGACCATCATGAAGAAAATATTGCCAGTCTTGTTGCCGCAGGTGCTAAAGAGGGAAGTTTGAAAGAAATTGGTTTAAACAGTGATGTTGTTATAACTATGCTTCCTAACAGCCCACAGGTAAGAGAGGTTATGCTTGGTAAAGAAGGTGTGGCTTCCTATATGCGGCAGCAAACTGCTTTTATTGATATGAGTTCCATTAATCCTGTTGATAGTAAATATATAGGAAGTGTATTAAAAGAAAAGAATATAGATATGCTGGATGCACCTGTTTCAGGAGGAGAGCCAAAGGCGATAGATGGAACGGTAGCATTTATGGTTGGAGGAGACGAAGAGGTGTTTAATAAGTATAAGCCAATACTCCTTCACATGGGTTCTACAGTAACAAGATGTGGAGAACTTGGAGCTGGAAATACTACTAAGCTTGCAAATCAGATAATTGTAGCATGTAATATTGAGGCACTGGCTGAGGCGCTTACTCTTGCACAGAAAGCCGGAGTTAATCCGGAATGTGTATTTGAAGCCATAAAAGGAGGCCTTGCTGGGTCAACGGTTATGAACGCTAAGGCACCAATGATGATAAATGGTGATGATAAACCTGGATTTAAGATTGATCTTCACATTAAGGATTTGAACAATGCCCTTGAATGTGCACATACTGTCGGGGCACCTGTACCGATGACAGCCCAGGTTCTTGAGGTTATGCAGTATCTTAATAATAATGGAGACGGAAAAAGTGATCATAGTGCAATTGCACATTATTATGAGAAACTTGCTGATATTAAAATTGGCAGAGAAAAATAATTTATATGTAGATATATTATGTATTATTAAAAAATGAAGGAGGAATTATTTCATGAATAGCGAATTAAGAAAAATTTCAGATAATATAGTTGAAGCCGCTATTAAAGCAGTTCTTCCTGATGAAGCTGTTAAGAGAGCTTTGAATGGAATTGAATTTACTGGAAGAGTTTTTCTTGTGGCAGCTGGAAAAGCAGCATGGCAAATGGCAAATTCAGCTGAAAAATGTCTGGGTGACAGAATTCAGAAGGGTGTTGTAATTACTAAATACAATCATGTTAAAGGTCCAATTAGTGATTTTACACTTGTTGAGGCTGGACATCCTATTCCTGATGAGAATTC
>CALZFR010000213.1 GCA_945648485.1 uncultured Eubacterium sp.
GGCATTCGATTCTGATAAAGAAGCAAGAAATGTTGCAGAGACATTTATCAGTGAAGGCAAGAAGAAGCTTCTTGATGATACTAAGCATAAGGTATCCCTTGATGATATATTTGAACAGATACAGGCAGGTAATGTTAAAGAATTATGTCTTATTATCAAGGCTGATGTTCAGGGCTCAGTTGAGGCTGTAAAGCAGAGTCTTGTAAAGCTTTCTAATGAAGAGGTTGTTGTAAAGGTTATCCACGGTGGTGTTGGTAATATTAATGAGTCTGATGTTACTCTTGCATCAGCATCTAATGCTATTATTATCGGATTTAATGTTAAACCTGACAATCAGGCAAGAATCGTTGCTGAAAGAGAAAAGGTAGATTTAAGATTATATACAGTAATTTACAACGCTATTGAGGATGTGGAAGCTGCTCTTAAGGGAATGCTTGAGCCAATCTATGAAGAGAAGGTAATTGGTTCTGCTGAAATCAGACAGATTTTCAAGGCTTCAGGAGTAGGTAATATTGCAGGTTGTATTGTTACAGAAGGAAGAATTACAAGAGATTCTAAACTTCGTGTATCAAGAGATGGAAAGCAGATTTACGAAGGACCTATAGCAACACTTAAGCATTTTAAGGATGAGGTTAAGGAAGTTAAGGCTGGAACAGAATGTGGTATTGTAGTAGAAGGCTTTAACGAAATTCAGGAAGGAGATATCTTCGAGGCTTATATAATGGTTGAGGTGCCTCGTTAGAATAGTTATGCGCAAGAACAGTGTTAAGAATACCAGAATTAATGGTGAGGTATTGAAAGAATTAAGTAATATAATCAGAAGTGAGATTAAGGACCCAAGGGTAGGCCTTATGACTTCAGTTGTAGCAGTTGAGGTTGCTCCTGATTTAAAGACCTGTAAGGCTTATATTAGCGTACTTGGTGATGAGGAGACTGCAAATGATACGATTAAAGGGTTAAAGAGTGCAGAAGGTTTTATCAGAAGACAGCTTGCAAAGAATCTTAATCTTAGAAATACTCCTGAGATTACTTTCATTCTTGACCAGTCCATTGAGTATGGTGTTAAGATGTCTCATTTAATAGATGAGGTTACAAAAAAGGATGATGAGAGTCATGAGAATTGATGATTGTTTAGCTGGTGTTAAAACAGTTGGTATTACAGGTCATGTAAGACCAGATGGAGATTGTACAGGTTCATGCCTTGGCCTGTACAATTACATAAAAGATAACTATCCACAGATTGATGTTGATATATATCTGGAGCAGCCAGGGGCAGAGTTTAATTATCTTACTGGAATAGACAGTATTAAAAATGAACCGGAAGATAAGATATATGATTTATTCTTTGTACTGGACTGCAGCTCCTTTGACAGAATTCTGCCATTTGAAAGCTGCTTTAAGAAGGCTTCAAAGACGATGTGTATCGACCATCATATCAGTAATTCGGGTTTTGCTGATGAATGTGTCATTAAGCCAGAGGCGAGTTCTGCCAGCGAGGTGCTTTACCAGCTCCTTGATTCTTCAAAGGTAAGTAAGAATGCTGCGGAATGTATATATACAGGAATAATCCATGACACAGGGGTGTTTAAGTACAGCTGTACTTCCAGAACCACAATGGCAATAGCCGGTGAACTTATGGAAAAGGGAATCAGTTATACTGATATTATTGATAACAGCTTTTATACAAAAACATATATCCAGAATCAGATTCTGGGAAGAGCACTTCTTGAAAGTGTTATGTTTTATGATGGTAAATGTATATTTTCTGCAGTAAGCAGGGATATAATGAATTTCTATAATATTACCGGAAAGGATTTGGGTGGTATTGTTGAGCAGCTTCGGTTGACAGAGGGAGTAGAAGTGGCAATTTTCCTGTATGAAACCGGAGATAAGGAATATAAAGTCAGCATGCGCTCTAAGAATACGATTGACGTTGCAAAGATTGCCATGAAATTTAATGGTGGTGGTCATGTAAGGGCAGCAGGGTTCACAGGAAAAGGAACGGTTCATCAGATTATTAATTCAATCAGTAATTATATTGAGGAGCAGTTCAGTAATATGTAAATTTTAAAATTAGTTTTGACACGTGGATGGAGGGGAACTAATGGATGGTATAATTAATGTATATAAAGAAAAAGGTTTTACTTCCCATGATGTGGTGGCAAAATTAAGAGGAATTCTTCATATTAAGAAAATTGGTCATACAGGTACTCTTGATCCAGATGCAGTAGGTGTCCTGCCGGTATGTATAGGCAAAGGAACCAAGCTGTGCGATATGATTACTGATACAGATAAAACATATGAAGCCGTTATGCTTCTTGGAATATCAACAGATACTCAGGATATATCTGGAAATGTCCTGTCAAAAAAAGATGTGGCTGTTGACGAGAAAACACTAATTGAGACTATCGATTCATTTGTAGGTGAATATAAGCAGATTCCACCTATGTATTCAGCTATAAAGGTTAATGGCAGAAAGTTGTATCAGCTGGCCAGGGAAGGAATTGAGATAGAGAGAAGTCCGAGAGATGTATATATCCATTCAATTCATATCAATGATATGAATCTGCAGGATGATGAACCATCTGTTACAATGACTGTCAGTTGTTCCAAGGGGACATATATCAGAACATTATGCCACGATATCGGTGAAAAACTTGGATGCGGAGCATGCATGAAAAGCCTTTCAAGGACAAGGGTTGGAAGATTTTATATAGATGACAGTTACA
>CALZFR010000214.1 GCA_945648485.1 uncultured Eubacterium sp.
AAAGAAGTTTCATCCATATCATTGTATTATTCTTGCTTCTAATGAAATGGGAAGGATTAACCTTTACAGGCTTATATCAGCTTCTCATCTCACATATTTTAACAGGTTTCCAAAGATTCCAAAGAGCTTGGTAAACCAATACAGAGAGGGACTTATTGTAGGAAGTGCCTGTGAGGCAGGAGAACTTTTCCGCGCCATGATTAATGGACGTTCTGAGGCTGAGATAGCCAAGATTGTAAGCTTTTATGACTATCTGGAGGTTCAGCCTATTGGGAATAACCGTTTCATGATTGATAAGGAAGACTGTTACGTTAAAGACGAGGAGGATTTAAGGGAATTAAACAGGAGAGTGGTAAGGCTGGGAGAGAAGTTTAACAAGCCTGTTGTAGCCACCTGTGATGTGCATTTTTTAAATCCGGAGGACGAGATATACAGAAGAATTATTATGGCTGGAAAAGGCTTTGATGATGCAGATAACCAGGCACCTTTATATCTTCATACTACGGAAGAGATGCTACATGAGTTTGATTATCTTGGAAGTGAGAAGGCATATGAGATTGTAGTTACTAATTCAAATAAAATTCTTGATATGTGCGATACTATCGACCCGGTAAGACCTGATAAGAGGCCACCTGTAATTGAGAATTCTGATGAAATGTTAAGGAAAATCTGTAACGACAGGGCACATGAAATATATGGTGAAACTCTGCCGGATGTTGTTGAAAAGCGTCTGGACAGAGAACTTAATTCCATAATAAACAACGGATATTCCGTTATGTACATTATAGCACAAAAGCTTGTATGGAAATCTAATGATGATGGCTATCTGGTTGGTTCAAGAGGTTCAGTTGGCTCTTCACTGGCTGCCACCATGGCAGGAATTACAGAGGTTAATCCATTAAGTCCTCATTATCTGTGTCCGAAATGTCATTATTATGATTTTGATTCAGAGGAGGTTAAGCAGTTCTCAGGCGGTGCAGGATGCGATATGCCTGATAAGATATGTCCTGACTGTGGACATAAGCTTGATAAAATGGGATTTGATATTCCATTTGAGACATTCCTTGGTTTCAAGGGAAACAAAGAGCCGGATATTGACCTTAATTTCTCTAATGAATACCAGAGTAAAGCTCATTCCTATACAGAGGTTATCTTCGGAAAAGGACAGACATTTAAGGCTGGAACAATTGGTACTGTTGCTGAAAAAACAGCCTATGGATATGTGTTAAAATATTTTGAAGAGAAATCTGAGCGCACAGGTAAGAATCTAATGAAGAGACGGTGCGAGATGGAGAGAATTGCCAGCGGATGTGTTGATATCAGAAGAACCACAGGCCAGCATCCAGGAGGAATTGTTGTACTTCCTATCGGTGATGAAATTCATTCATTTACTCCTGTACAGCATCCAGCCAATGATGTAACTACCAATATTGTAACAACCCATTTCGATTATCACAGTATTGACCACAACCTGTTAAAATTGGATATTCTGGGACATCTCGACCCTACTATGATTAGAATGCTCCAGGATTTAACTGGTATTGACCCTGTGGAGATACCTCTTGATTCTAAAGAGGTAATGTCTTTGTTCCAGAATACAGAGGCCTTGGGATTAACACCAGATGATATCGGAGGATGTCCTCTTGGAACTCTGGGAATTCCTGAATTTGGAACAGATTTTGCCATGCAGATGCTTGTGGACGCAAAGCCGAAGTATTTTTCTGACCTGGTAAGAATCTCAGGACTTTCCCATGGTACAGATGTATGGCTCGGCAATGCCCAGGTGCTGTTGAAGGAAGGCAAGGCTACAATTTCAACAGCCATATGTACAAGAGATGATATTATGATATATCTTATCTCCAAAGGAATTGAAAGCGAGACTGCATTTACAATAATGGAAAGTGTCAGAAAGGGTAAGGGACTTTCAGAGGAGCAGGAAAGCATTATGGTTGAACATGATGTTCCTGACTGGTATATATGGTCATGTAAAAAGATTAAGTACATGTTCCCTAAAGCCCATGCTGCGGCATATGTTATGATGGCGTGGAGAGTGGCATACTGTAAGGTGTTTTATCCATTGGCATATTACTGTGCATATTTCAGTATAAGGGCTGATGCATTTGATTATGAAAAGATGGCCATGGGAAGAGAGAAACTGGAATATTATATTGAGCAGTATAGGAATAAAAAAACAGCAGGTACTATTTCAAACACAGAGGAAGATGAACTTAAGGATATGCGGATAGTCCAGGAAATGTACGCAAGAGGATATAGTTTTACTCCAGTTGATTTATACACTGCCAAGGCAAGAAGCTTCCAGATTATTGATGGCAAGATAATGCCTTCTTTCAAGGTTATTGACAAGATTGGTGAGTCAGCAGGAGAGGGCATTGAAATTGCTGCAAGAAATGGTCATTTTCTGTCAAAGGATGATTTGAGACAGAGAGCAAAGGTTGGACAGTCTGTTATTGATAAGCTGACAGACCTGGGACTTATTAATGACCTTCCTGACAGTAACCAGCTTTCACTGTTTGATTTTTAACAGTTGACTTAAAATACTGGTTTAGTGTATATAATATGTCTAGACAAAAAATTAAGGAGTCAGTTTTTATATGTTAAAGAAGTATCTTACTATATTTTTTATTTCCATGGTACCATTGATAGAATTGAGAGGAGCTATTCCGGTATCTCAGGCATACCAGCTTCCTCT
>CALZFR010000215.1 GCA_945648485.1 uncultured Eubacterium sp.
AGAGAATGAGTTGTTTTCCATTTTTAGTTAATGTTGATAGATTAAAGGGAATTATGTTGAAGAAAAAATAGAGGAGATGATTCCTGACGATATAGAAGGAATATTAGATTATCTTGGTGAAGAACGAATCAAGGCAAAAGTTGAGATTTTGGATCCAAATAAGCGTAGAGAATATTTGGTTCAGTTAGCGAATCAGTGTCTGCAATATGAAAAAGGAAAAGAATAATGCAAAAGAAAAAATATATATATTGATTCTTTCGGTTGCACTGCTGGTATCTTTTATACTTGGGCTGGCTTTTGGCAGCGTTAATGTTGGTTTTAAAGATATATTGGCTGCTCTGACCGGTAAGGATACTGTTTCTAATACAGCTGTAATTATAAGAATGGTAAGGCTGCCACGGGTTATAGCCGGACTTTTAGCTGGTTCGGGGCTGGCTGTGGCAGGAATCATATTACAGGAAGTAATGAATAACTCGCTTGCAAGTCCTAATACTATAGGAGTTAATTCTGGAGCGGGTTTTTTTGTTATGCTCTCAATGGCGTTATTTCCACATAATCTGTTTTTGCAGCCGGTTATGTCTTTTGTGGGAGCGTTATTAACATCATTATTGATATTAGTATTAGCATATGTTTCAGACAGTTCACATATTACAATTGTACTGGCAGGAATAACGGTATCCAGTTTTTTGTCGGCAGGAATGAATATGATGAAAATTCTGGATACGGATTTGGCAATTAATTCAGTACAGTTTATGGTTGGCTCTTTGTCAGGTGTAACTTTAAAATCAATTACATATCCTTCAATTGGAATAGTCATAGGAGTAATTACAGCTACACTGGCTGGTAGAGTCCTTAGTATTTTGTCATTAGGAGATGGCATTGCCAGGTCACTTGGATTAAGAGTTAATCTGGCAAGATTTGTTATGTTAATTATTGCAAGTGTTTTAGCAGGCTCGGTTGTTAGTTTTGCTGGGCTTATCAGTTTTGTTGGTTTGATAGTTCCACATATTTGCAGACGTATCTTTGGATATAATGAAAAAGTATTAATTCCTGTCAGTGCAATGTTTGGTGGGACTCTCGTTATGCTTTGTGATTTGGTGGGAAGAGTTTTATTTGCGCCTTATGAGTTACCGGCAGGAATTCTGCTTTCCTTAATTGGAGGACCATTCTTTTTATATCTTTTATTAGTGAAGAAAGGCGGAAGAAGATTAAGTGCTTGAATTTAAGAATGTATCAGTAAGTATTGGTAAAAAGAATATTTTAGATGATATTTCGGTTTCCTTTGAAAAGGGAAAAATCACGACTATAGTAGGACCTAATGGTTGTGGAAAAACTACGCTTCTTCAGACTCTTATTGGAATGGGAGATGTAATTTCAGGAGAAATTCTGCTGGAAGGTGAATCTTTTTTAAAGATGCCTTTAAGAGAACGAGCAAAAAAAATATCTTTCTTACCGCAGATTAGGGAAAGAATTCCTAATATGGCTGTAAAAGGTTTCATAGAACATGGAAGGTTTCCATACTCAGGGTTTTCAAGAAAACTGAGTGAGGAAGATGTTAATGCTGTTAAAAGGGCTATGGAATTTGCTGGAGTTACGCAATATAAGGATATGCTGATAACTGAATTATCTGGTGGTGTCAGGCAGCGAGTGTATTTAGCTATGCAGCTGGCACAAGAATGTCCCTATATTATACTGGATGAACCAATGACATTTCTTGATTTTGCAGGACAGAGGGAGATGCTTAAGATAATTAAGAGTCTTAATTACAACGGACAGTCCGTAATAATGGTTCTCCATGACTTGAATCAGGCATTACAGATATCAGATAAGATAGTAATTATGCAGGAAAGAAAAATAATTATGTCAGGAAGTCCCAATGATTGTCTGCAAAGCAATGTTATAGAAAAAGTATTCGGATGCAGACTCCAATCAGTAGAGATTGAGGGCAGAATCAATTATATAGTTGTGTAACAAATAATAAATCATTGATTGGAAAAAATGTATGTATATAGTCGGTATTGGTCAGAAAAATTGTTGAATAGATAGTTGTATTGAACGGAAAAAATGTGATATACTAACTCATAAAGATAGATGACTCAAAAGTGTCTTCGGAATGAGGTGTAGTATGCAGAGATTTGCTATGAAAGAACTGATTAACTGGAAGAATAAACGCAATAGGAAACCATTGATAATTATGGGAGCCAGGCAGGTAGGAAAGACATGGCTGATGAAAGAATTTGGAAAGACTTATTATTCTAAGACAGCATATATATCTTTTTATAACAACAACAGAATGAAACAAGTATTTGATATGGATTTTGACATACAAAGAATAATAATGAATCTTAATATCGAGTCAGGAATCACAATTACACCAGAGGATACGTTGATAATATTAGATGAAATACAGGATGCACCAAAGGTATTAGAATCACTAAAATATTTTTGTGAAAATGCACCTGAATACCATATTATTGCGGCAGGCTCTTTGTTAGGAGTAGCTATTCACAAGGGCGTTTCTTACCCAGTAGGTAAGGTTGATATGCTTGATTTGTACCCACTAAATTATAGAGAGTTCCTGTGCGCTATGGGCGAAGAACAGTTATCATTGGCGCTTGAAACAAAGGACTATGATATAATAGATAATTTCTCTGAGAGATACCTGTTTTGGCTGAAGAATTATTATTATACAGGTGGAATGCCGGCTGT
>CALZFR010000216.1 GCA_945648485.1 uncultured Eubacterium sp.
TCCATTTTTCACATAGGTGATTCCTTCCCGATTATCCAGTGAACATCTTAAAGCAAAGCTTCACACTTTTCCTGTGCCCGGCAAATCAACCGAAGAATTGTACAGTCACATTCTTGGCTTACCGCGCTTTCACGGCAAAGAGGCGTTCTGATATAATTTTCAGAACGCCTCTTTGTTCGCACAAGCTATCTTAATTTATAGAAGAATATGCGCCTATAAGAAATGGTTTGTCAACATTTTTCGACATATTTCTACATGTTTTTTATGTAAACACTTAATTATATTTATTTTTCAGATTTCTGAATGCCTTAAATGATCTCTCAATCATAGCTTCATCAACACAATAAGATATTCTTACCCAGCCCGGACAACAGAATCCATCGGCAGCAACCATCAGAAGATTCTCTTCCTTTGCTACTTCACAGAAATGCACTGAATCAGGCTCAAGAGCTTCCATAAACATATAAAATGCTCCCTGTGGCATGAAACAATGATATCCCATCTGTGTAAGATTCTCATATAACAGATCCCTGTTCTTCTTATATAGGTTAATATCTCCTGTATTTCCCACACATTTTGCAATAACCTTCTGGTACATGCTAGGAGCACACACATAACCAAGTGCCCTTCCTGCTCCTGCAACAGCTGCATACAATGTCTTGCTGTCATCTGCTTCGTCAGGAACCAGAATATATCCAATTCTCTCTCCAGGCAAAGACAGAGACTTACTGTATGAATAGCATACAACTGTATTGTTGTAATATTTGGTTACATATGGAACATCTACCCCATCATATACGATTTCTCTGTATGGTTCATCGCATATAATAAATATACTTGTTCCATATTCTTTCTCTTTCTTTTCCAGAAGTGCTGCCAGTTTCTTGATTGTGTCCTCTGAATATACAGCACCTGAAGGATTATTAGGTGAATTAACAATAATTGCCTTGGTATTCTTATTAATCTTACTTTCCAACTCGTCGAATTTAATCTGGAATTTTTCTGTGTCAGCTGATACTACAACGAATTTTGCCCCTGCGGCAGTTGCAAACACTCTATATTCAGGGAAGAATGGTGCTATTGCAATCACTTCATCTTCCGGGTTTGAAACCAGCGCATTCAGAGTGATAGTTAATGAAGCTGCCGCACCACATGTCATATAGAAGTTATCTGGATTAAAATGTGTATCATATGTCTTATTAAGGTAATCTGCTATTGCCTTTCTTGTTGCCTCATCGCCCTGAGCTGATGTGTATCCATGAAGTGAAATTGAATCAAGCTCATTGGTCAGTTCCCTGATTGTTTCATTAACACAATCTGGCGCAGGAACAGTTGGATTTCCCAGACTGAAATCATATACATTCTCTGCTCCAACTTCTTTTGCCTTCTTCTTGCCATACTCAAACAACTCACGGATTGCTGACTTTTTGCTTCCCAGCTCATACATTTTTTCATTTACATACATTGTTTTTTCCTCCTGGTTTTACATATCTGTATTTTATAACCATTTTTTATAAAGGTCAATTCTTCTGTTGGCATATTCTGGATTCGCTTCCCTTGAAATCCGGGTAAATTCTTTGTCGATTTCTCCCAGTATATAGCCTTCCATATTTTCATCATCATTTTCATCCAGATAATTTTCGCTTTTTCTCGTTCCTTTTGCATCAAGTATAACTGATCCTCCAACAAATCCCTTTTGACTGTTATTTATAAGCTTACCACACTGGTTAACTGCTATTATTGGTGTCACATTCATAATTGCTGCTGATTTTACCAGAATATCAAAATGTTCCCTGTGTGGCCTATAAAATGCTGCAGGAACAACAAACATATCTGCATCTCTTGCTCTTAATGCCCTGGCAATTTCCGGGAATCTAAGGTCATAACATATCCATACACCAATCTTTCCTATGTCAAGGTCAAATATTCCTAATTCATTTCCTGCTGTGAATATATCTGATTCTCTGACATTAAAAGCATCAAAGAGATGAATCTTATCATATTTGCCGATAATCTTCCCATTTCTATCAATAACAAGACTTCTGTTATATATTTTCCCATTCTTACCAACGCATGGATATGAACCTGCTACGAGATTAGTATTATATTTTCTGGCAATTCTGCTTGCCCAGTCTTTGAATTTATCCTTATGCTTCTTTTTTATATCAATATCTATACCAGTCCTGCTAGTTATACAAGTAACATCAGTTTCAGTGTTTTTATCAATTATTCCATAGGGTTCTTTATAATATTCTGCCGTTTCAGGAAGCTGGACAAACTGTTCAGGCAAAACCAGTAAGTCCATTTCTTTTCCCATTTTAGCTAATTCTTCTTTTGCCTGGCTAATATATTTTTCCGCTTTTTCCAACATTTTGTGTTTTTTATCATTACAATTCACTTGTATTCCACAACATATAATTATTTCTTTTTTGTTATTTATTTCTGTTTCTTTTAGCTCTTCTATTTCTTCTGCTTCTTCTTTATTTCCTGTCTGGTTATGCTTATGGTACATTCTAATATCCTTCATGTCTTATTCCCCATATTTACTGATTATTCTATTCTTTTGACAATATACGACAAAATGTTCCACGTGGAACATTTTGATACATATGTTCTTTATTTGTGTATCATTTTTGTTATTTATTTGTTGTATTTATTTAAATATTATTTGGATTTATTGTCAAGTTATTATTCTGTGTTACATGAAT
>CALZFR010000217.1 GCA_945648485.1 uncultured Eubacterium sp.
ACAACCACTGAAATCAAATCTGTAAGCACCACCCTGATCGGCCTTGGTACCATTAGATGCAGAACATGACTGGCATGTATCTGAACCTGGATTAGCTTCTGTTCTGCCAAATCTGCATACTGTAAGATTGCTGTTTTCAGTTCCGTTACCTCCATTACCGCCAGCTTCATTACTTCCGTCGGCGCATACAACTTCAGCAACATCATCAAGAACCTCAACTACAGGCTTCTCATACATCTTCATAAGTCCATTACTCCTTCCGTTTATCTATAAAGTAACACTATTCTGCTACACAGATTATAGCAGATAATATAAAAATTGTCATTATATTTTTATATTATTAGTTAT
Source organism: uncultured Eubacterium sp. (assembly GCA_945648485.1). Taxonomy (GTDB): domain Bacteria; phylum Bacillota; class Clostridia; order Lachnospirales; family Lachnospiraceae; genus Lachnospira. The sequence continues at coordinate 349 of CALZFR010000217.1, forward strand.
TGATTAACTTATCCTTCTCATCGTTCCAGCTGTAAAGTTTTCTGATTTCCTCGCCAACCTTCTCTGAAGGATGCTCTGAAGCAAGCTTTCTCATAGCCTTGAAGTGTACCTGACCGCCAGCCTCGCTCATATCAAGTAAGAATTCCTTAGCAAATGTACCATCCTGGATATCCTTCAAGATCTTCTTCATTGTCTTCTTAGTCTCTTCAGTGATAATCTTTGGTCCTGTTATGTAATCACCATATTCTGCAGTATTAGAAATTGAATATCTCATTCCAGCAAAACCTGACTGATAGATAAGGTCAACAATAAGCTTCATCTCATGGATACACTCAAAGTATGCATTTCTTGGATCATATCCAGCCTCAACAAGAGTCTCGAAACCAGCCTGCATAAGTGCACATACACCACCGCAAAGAACAGCCTGCTCACCAAAAAGGTCTGTCTCTGTCTCTGTTCTGAATGTTGTCTCAAGAACACCAGCTCTTGCACCACCAATACCTAATGCATATGCAAGTGCCATATCAAGAGCCTTGCCTGTTTCATCCTGCTCTACAGCAACGAGACATGGAACACCCTTGCCAGCCTGATACTCAGATCTAACTGTATGTCCTGGTCCCTTTGGAGCAATCATTGTTATATCTACGCCCTTAGGAGCCTTGATTAATCCGAAATGTACATTAAAACCATGAGCAAACATAAGCATATTGCCTGGCACAAGGTTTGGCTCAATATCATCCTTATATAACTTAGCCTGCTTCTCATCGTTGATAAGAATCATAATAATGTCAGCCTTCTTAGCAGCCTCTGCAGCTGTATATACTTCAAAGCCCTGCTCCTCTGCTCTCTTCCATGACTTAGATCCCTCATAAAGACCGATGATAACATGGCAACCTGAATCCTTTAAATTTAATGCATGTGCATGTCCCTGACTACCATAGCCGATAATGGCGATTGTCTTACCATCTAATAATGATAAATTACAATCCTGCTGATAATAAATCTTAGCCTCTGCCATCTTTGTTTACCTCCAAAAGAATTTGATAAATATATTATTTTAAACTTGCAGAACCCCTTGCAAGTCCTGTAATACCTGTTCTTGCAAGCTCTGTAATTTTAAAACCATTAAGTAATTCAATAAATGCATCCAGTTTACTCTGGGCTCCTGTCAGCTCAACGATAAGTGAATTAACCGACACATCTACAATCTTAGCTCTGAATACATCACTTATTGCGATAACTTCCTGTCTTCTGGCAGCGTCACATTCAATCTTAACAAGTACAAGTTCTCTGCATACTGACGCATCTGCTGGAAGCTCAACTATCTCCTTGACATCCACAAGCTTTGAAAGCTGCTTCTGAATCTGTTCGAGAACATCCTCATCACCTGTAGCCGTTATTGTCATTCTTGACAAACCCGGGTCTGTGGTTTCTCCAACAGTAAGACTATCTATGTTGTAACCTCTTCTTGAGAACAAACCGGCTACTCTGCTTAATACACCGGCATAATTCTTAACAAGAATAGAAAAAACTGCACGTCTCATAACAATCTCCATTCCACGTCTAACACTTATTTCAAATACTCGTTACATTGTAACAATTGCTTTCCCCATTGTCAACATGCAAATGCCAGCTCCAAGCATTTCAGAATCTGTGTATGAATGGGTTACAACAATCACTGTCCTGTTATTCTGCCACTTCTTTATAAAGTTTATTACTGTCTTTTTTGTTTCATCATCAAGACCAGTAAATGGCTCATCCAGAATTATTGTGTTTCTGTCAGAAAGCATTGCCCTTGCCACAGCTACACGCCTCCTCATACCACCGGATAGAGAATCCACCCTGATATGGAGTCTGTCTTCTGGCAGAAGCTCTGAAAGATACTGCTCTGTCTGTTCACGCGACTTACTCCCCCCATTCTTCAAAACAAACATAACATTATCAACAGCATCTCTGTCTTCTAAAAGCCTGTCCTCCTGAAAGGCTGCTGCAAACTGTTTGGAACTGCTTATATATCCTTCATCTGGTTTTTCCAGTCCCATAATCAGACGAATAAGTGTGGTTTTTCCCACACCTGATTCACCCATAATGCAATATATCTTTCCATCTTCAAATTCACAGGACACATTATTTAAAACACGCTTATCACCATATGATTTACTGACATTATCCACTCTTATCATATTCTTTCCAGCCTCTTTTTCACGTAATATAATACTGCTGTCCACAGCTTTTCCCATACGAAGCTAAGAACCACCACCATAATACTCCAGGCAAACAGACTGGCTGTATCAATATACAGCTTGGAGTAGTACATCTGCTCTCCTAT
>CALZFR010000218.1 GCA_945648485.1 uncultured Eubacterium sp.
GTGTTTAAGTCATATCCGCTTAATACAACACAATGTTCATAGGATGGCCAGTAGAAGCTGCTTCCATCCTCAAGTGTAACAGGTGTGTATTCAATCTTATTAATATCATAGTCAAAGCATGTCCACGCAATCACAGGATATCCTTTCGCAACCTGTCCCAGAAGTGCATTGACAGATGCATAGCACATGGAGTAAGCCGTGAGAGGTGAACCTTCATCCTTAAGGTAATTGTTGGCAGCAATAATAATTGCCGGGGCAAAGCACCCGGATCCATTAGTTTTCCAGGGAGAGCCAAAAAAATACTCAATAAAACATCCCGGTTCAACCTCTTCCTTCATAGGAAGATAATTAAACGCAAGATATTCTTTATCCACATCAAATCCATAGAAGTTAAGCACCTGCGCAAGAGAAGTAATCTCACATCCCGTAGGAAGCTGCGGATTCTGGTCAATAAATGGAACATCCAGTTCCGTACTTTCCGGCAGGGAATCAGGTTCCTCCGTTATAGTGATAATGCTGTTATTCTTAAGTATCTGTGAGAAATCAACAGAACTTGTCTCAATCTCATTATTAACAGTAATTGTGACAGTAGCTTCCTCCACCTTAGGATTAGCCTCCATCCACAGCTGCCTTCCATATAAAAAAACCACCCCCGCCAGTGCCAGCAAAGATAATGCCAGCACCAGAGATATTTTCTTTCTTTTTCTCACAATTCCAGTCCCTTTGTTATAATTAATTTTCTCTTTTTATTTTTAACTGGTATTTTGCCAATACACAGCCTGGGGATAGCCTGCAGGCGGGCACTGGTATATATATGTTGCCGTGCCTTGTGAGGACGCCGGCACTTACGTTCTGTCCTTTAGGACGTTAGTGTCTGCTACGTCCGAGGAGAGCGAGAGCGTGCCGGCAACATATATATACCAGTGCCCGTCTGCAGGCTATCACCAGGAGTCACGTTCACAAACACCCGCTTTAGAAACAAATTAATTATAATACATATTAATGATTGATTGCAAATCCAGAAGTGTGGTATTATACTAAAGTGTGTTGTGAAAACAACTACAGAACAATTAGTATATATGCTGGAGAACTGGCAGAACGGAGGACAATATGGTAAAAGCTATCGTTGGCGCCAACTGGGGTGACGAAGGAAAAGGTAAGATTACAGATATGCTTGCGGAGGAATCAGATATTATCGTAAGATTCCAGGGCGGAAGCAATGCAGGTCATACTATAATTAATGACTATGGTAAGTTTGCACTTCATCTGTTGCCATCGGGTGTATTTTATAACCATACAACAAGTGTAATTGGTAATGGCGTAGCCCTTAATATTCCATATCTTGTTAAGGAGCTTAAATCTCTTACAGACAGGAATGTTCCAATGCCTAAGATACTTGTATCAGACAGGGCACAGATTCTTATGCCATATCATGTAGATTTTGATACATATGAAGAGGCAAGACTGGCAGGAAAGTCTTTTGGTTCAACTAAGTCAGGTATAGCTCCATTTTATTCAGATAAATATGCAAAGATAGGCTTCCAGGTATGTGAATTATTCGGAGACGAGAATGATTTAAAGGATAAGATCGCTAATGTATGTACATTAAAGAATGTAATGCTTGAGCATCTTTATCACAAGCCACTTCTTAATGAGGATGAGATTTTCAATACACTTATGGAGTATAAGGATATGATTCGTCCTTACGTGTGTGACACATCGGCATTCCTTTGCAATGCAATTAAAGAAGGTAAGAAGATACTTCTTGAGGGTCAGCTTGGTTCTTTAAAAGACCCTGACCATGGAATCTATCCAATGGTTACATCATCATCAACACTCGCTGCTTTCGGTGCAATCGGAGCAGGTATTCCAGCCAGCTCAATACAGGATGTAGTAACAGTTGTTAAGGCATATTCATCAGCTGTAGGTGCAGGTGCATTTGTAAGTGAGATATTCGGTGACGAAGCAGACGAGTTGAGACGCCGTGGCGGTGATGGCGGTGAATTTGGTGCCACAACAGGCCGTCCAAGAAGAATGGGATGGTTTGATGCAGTGGCAACACGTTATGGTGTCAGAATGCAGGGTACAACAGAGGTTGCTCTTACAGTAATTGATGTGTTAGGTTATCTCGATGAAATTCCAATGTGTGTAGGATATGAAATTGACGGTAAGGTTACTAAAGATTTCCCTACAACACCACAGTTAGAGAAGGCAAAGCCAGTACTTAAGACTTTCCCAGGCTGGAAATGTGAAATCAGGGGAATCAAGGAGTATGACCAGCTTCCAGTAGAATGCAGGAATTACATTGAAGCCATTGAGGAAGAGATTGGAGTACCTGTTACTATGGTTTCTAACGGTCCAGAAAGACACGAGATTATCCACAGAGTAAGTAAATTATCAAAATAAACAACTAAAAACCAGGCGGCTGTTTTAAGGCTGCCTGGATAATTTAGTTAAAAGCGGTTATTTTTTTCTGTTTAAGATTTTAGTAATAAGAATCATGGCATAAGCCACTACAGGCAGACCAATATCGGTATAGAGAAGCCCTACGAATAATGTATGGGCTGTTTCATCAGGGATAATGGCACATACAAGGGTTGCGATAATTAATGCCACCCACAGAATTACTATTATAAGAGCAATTATTCTTTTAATTTTTTGCATTAT
>CALZFR010000219.1 GCA_945648485.1 uncultured Eubacterium sp.
CGATATTAATTCAAAGTGATTTTACCAACATCGCTTCCTATTGTTATGTTTCCCTTTGCGGAAGGCACGTTTTTGTTCAGGGAACCCTTGCTTGAACTGCCGCAGTATGTAATTTTGCCCAGGTCGGTGCTTAAGTCTACATTGTATTTATCAATGTCCTTCACATCTGTGACTTCAATATTTCCCACGTCAGTCTGGATAGTAAGATTGTTAAATGTAACATTTGATAATTCTACATTTCCTACATCACTTTCAATTGACATGTCATTGATAATACAATCTTCAACAGAAATATTACCTACATCTGAATTAAGGGTGGCAGATATGATTTCTGCATCCTTTGGAATTGTAATCACGATTTCACAAGTTATGTTGTTGGAACCGAAATTCAGGACATTGATGGCGTTCTGTGTTATATTTAATACTCCATTCTCATTGGTGTATGATACAGGGTAATTCTTTATGCTTGTTATTTTGCATGAATAGCTGTCTCCTGTTTTGATTTCCAGCTGTGCAACATCAGTATCAACATTGATTCTGCTGAATGCAGGAATGTTCTTCTCGTCTATGGAAGTGGTTGCATCGCTGCTGTCTGAGGATATTACTTTCTTTGTTACATATTTCGCAAGTCCCATTCCACGGTACAGTGTTCCAAATATTATGCAGGCAATAGTTATGACTGTAATTGCTACAAGGTATATATTTCTCTTCATATTCTCTCCAATCTACACATAATTACTTGTGTCCAAGTGTATTCTCAACAAGAGTGTTAATAATTGCAGCAATAGGCCATATAATCCATGTGATATGCCAGTCAAATGTAAGGAAACTTATGCACAGGTAAATACACGTAATGGTAGGCCAGAATACTGACATAATTGCTGCAACAGTCTTGTTGTCATACACAACCTTGCTGTTAGGAGCATTATAGTAATTGCTTCCACCAGGGTTGTTGTAGTTATTATATGCGTTATTATTTCCCTGCGGATTGTTGTAATTGTTGCCATATACTCTGTTGTTTCCATAGAAGTTATTATTATTAAGTGACAGAAGCTTGTTGTATATACTCATCTGATTGCAGCTTAATACAATTAAAAATACGCCTACAGCCACAAATACAAAAAGGAGCACACCTGAAAGGTTTTCCAGCCATACAGATGGAAATCTGGATACAAATGCATCAATAATAATTGAAGGAGTAACACTTAAGATACACAGACAGATTCCTACGATAAGTGAAATAGTGTAGGTTGGCTTATACTCAGCCATTTTCTGGTTTATATATCCTGATGTTGCAAAATCAGTGGCATATCTTTCCTGCTGAAGGATTTTCCATTTGTTGGTGCAGGTGCCACTGTAAATAAAGAATCCAACTGCAATTGCAATTATTATAAACATCATACATGCACCCAAAGCACCATATATATCTGCCATAGGTAAAACAGTTGATGCCAGACAGTCAAAGAATATTGGTCCGCATACAGATATGATGCATAAGAATACTCCCAGCGCAATAAATATTGACTTCTTCCTATGGCTGGCGATATAATCATCCACCATGTCATTAGTGAAAGGCTTAGGTCTGTTGTTGTTCTGGTTGTTTACAATATTATCTATACCCAAATCTCTTGCCAGTTCGTCAAGGTTGCCGAATTCTGATATAACGATGCCTATAGCTTCGTTTTCGGTTTTGCCTTCGTTCTTTAATTCTGTGTATTTGTCTTCCATCATCTGCCACAGTTCATCCTTTGCCTTGCGCACTTCTGGTGTGCCGGGAAGGTTGGCAAACATACTTTCAAGATAGTTTCTAATTGTTTCCATCGGTCATATTCCCCCTGATAATAAATTTTTCTACTACTTCCTTGGTGATAAGCCATTCGTCACATTTCTCCCTGTAATACTGCCTGCCGGAATCGGTAATGCGGTAATAGGTGCGCCTCTTGCCGGAAGGATTGCTGTTGTCAGGGAAAGACTGGATATAGCCATTCTTCTCCATTCGTGTAAATGCTGAATACAGGGTGGTTTCTTTGATAACGTATTTTTCCCCGGACAGCTCTTTGATGTCTTTGGAGATTTCGTAGCCATAGGATGGCTTATCAAGCAGGAGGTAAAGAATCATGGTGTCATTGTAACCACGAATAATATCGCTGCTGATACCACTCATATACAGTCCTCCTTAATATTTTTCCTGTCAGGGGGAAATATCTGGCTTTGTTCCGCCGTACGGTCTGGGGAGTTTTGAGGCTTTGCTCAGTGTTCATCCAATCGGAACAGGACGAGCTTCTAAGTGTTGCGGCATATATGCCTTACACTCGCTTATTTCAGCAACTGCCCGACAACTCGCCCTTGACCGGGCTCAGACATTCGTGCAGTTGCTGGCGAAGTGTAATCCATACACGCCGCAGCACTAAGATGTCGTCCAATCGTTCTGGCTATATAGCTGCATAGGCAAAACTTACAAGCATCTGATGCCGGATAGGCAGAACGTATTCACGCATTTCCTGCGACAGCCGGTAATATTATTTCGGTAATAATACTACGATTATAGTAATACGATTGTCGTACTACGACTGTCGTGGTATGCCTGACGTAGTAAGCATAACAGTATATTATGTATATGTCAATAGGGAAAATATAT
>CALZFR010000220.1 GCA_945648485.1 uncultured Eubacterium sp.
ATATTACCATTAATGAAAGATATACATTCACATATAATAAAATACATGGCAAAAGGAAATGCACAAAAAGCCCAGTAAACCATATTCTTACTAAAATCAATTGCCTGAACAGGTGAAATTGCAATAGAAAAAGACAGCACAACCAGATATACTGATATTATCGTAATCTGCCCCTTAATTTTATCAATCAGCTTATTAAAAAAAGCATATACCAAGCCAGACACCACAAATACAAACACTGTAAATGTAAGCTGACCCGTCTTGTTGTATTGAATAAAATATCCCCATGTTAATGCTCCCCACAGAGCCATAGCCAGTAGTAATCCAAATAAATATTCCAATTTAACCAATAATTCTTTTTTATCTTTATATCCTATATTGTTCATTGTTAGCACCCTTTTAATTAATTATTTATCAGATACACTGCAGCATACATTACATCTAATCCACAAAGTGTCTCGACATCAACAAATGAAATTATTTTAACACATATCTGAATATTATCAACATAATATATACTAAATTTCCATAAAAAGGGCCATCACAGCTACATTATGACTGTGATGGTCTTCCCATTTATTATTCAACATATTATATTTATTATACAGAAACACAATTAATTCTTTGGCAGCTTCATCTTACCCACTACCATTACAGCCACAATCTTAATCAGATTAACAATAAGAAGTGCCCATGCCATTCCCCATATTTTCCATGCAAATGTCATTGGTACTGCAAATACAACGAACATTATCATATACACAATATTAATATACAGCTGGTACTTTTCATCACTAAATCTTAAAAGCACAACAGTAAGTGTATTAGAGAGGAAATAGTATATCTGTCCTGCATTGGCAACCCACAGATAAGGCTTTACATCACTATATATATCAGGGTACATAATCATTACAAATACCATGGACACTCCGACCCAGAATACATTAAGCACTGCACCTCCTGCAATAACAGCCATACACAGCTTTAGAAATGTGCTTCCCTTAAGCTTTCCGTTAAATCTTGCCAGATGTCCCATAATAACCCCGTTAAGAGGCATGGAAACCAGTGAAATCATCTTTCCAACCAGTGTTGCAGCATAGAATATGGTAACAGCCACTCCCCCCGCAATTGCCTGGAGCATAAGCCTGTCAGCATTAAGAATCACAGCTGCAATAAGCTCGGTAAGAGACAGTATTATAAGAGACTTCATGTTACCCTTGTAATAATCGGACTTTTTAAATACCGGTTTACGGTACAGAGAGCCTTTAATTACAACAAATCCCACTGCCATAGACTCACCAATAAGCATAGCTGCAATCCATGAATGAGTAACAGGGAAAAGGATAATTCCCACAATATACCCCACAGATATGAGAATGTAATATAACAGAAAGCCCCTGTAATTAACATTAAGCCTGAATTCCACATCACTGTAATACCGAAGAACTGTTACAATCATAAGTGCAAGAAATCCCAGAAACATCAGGACAGAACCATTTCCCAGCCACATAAGGCCTGCCATGGACACTGGTATGCAAAGAACTGCAATATACAGAAGAAATCTGTTGTAATCTCCATTACAGTCAATATTCTTGGTCTTTGCCACCATTCTGGAATAATTAGCTGCCACACCGAATGTAGAACCCATAATAGACACAATTGACAGAAGGGTTAACACCTGTCCGAATTTGTCTGTACCAAGCTGCCTCTGAAAACATGGATACAGAAGGAGCTGGATAACGCCATTCATGGCAATAAGCCCCAGCATACTGTCTATCAGATCTCTTGAAACACCTTTAACCTTATCTAATACCTTCACATGTTCTCCTATCTAAACAATCACGTGGTCAGGAACCTGCTTCTCAACTGGTGGCAGCTGCATGTAATCACCATACTGTGCCTTTAACACCTCATCAAAGCATGCTGGTGCATCAAAGTAATCGTCATCCACCTGAACAGGTACAATTTCTTTAAACCATTCTTTCTTAAGCGTAATTCCAATCAGGTTAATTGGATAATTGCTGTAGAAATATCTGCCTGTACTGCCCTTTACAGAGCGGCTTAGCTTCTCATATCTTCTGTACAGGTAACCCAGGCTGAACAGCTTTCCCACTGCAGCAAGCACAGCTACAACAATCTTTGAAATGCCTGAATATTCCGAGAGGTCAATACTGTCCCTGTGTCCCATTGCCATTCCATATACGAATGTAAGTCTTGTCTTAAGTAACTTCTGCTTGAAATCACTGTCATATGCATTATCCAGTATGAAGAAATCAATGCACATCCTGTTCTTGCATTTATCAAGACACTTGCTTATACATTTGTCAAATGTCTTTACAGGGACTTCATCTCTTACATTCACAAGTCTTGTAGTGTAATCAAGGAATCCTCCTGGAGTAAGCTCCTTGCTTGTCACAAGCATGAAGTCATCTCCCCATTCTTCTGCAGGAACAGCCAGAATCTTCTCATATTCCTCTCTTGTAAATGCCACATCTATATCATCATCCCATGGCACGAATGAATTGTGTCTTACAGCCCCGATAAGAGCACCTGAATCATAATAATACCTTATTGTAACAATATTCCATTGTATTAAAACTTTATAAAATACAGATTTCCATTGT
>CALZFR010000221.1 GCA_945648485.1 uncultured Eubacterium sp.
CGGGGTTAACAATTTGCATACATGTTCCGATATATAGTATGATAATCCATTCTGCCGCCTTTTTTGGCGGCAGAGTGAATTTATAACTAAATAACATTTCAACTAACAGCTATTAGGTAAACGGATTTACCGAATTCGCTTAGAAAGGAGTCTATTATGAAGATAGCAAACAGTTCAGTTGTAATGGCATCGGGACACCAGGAGAGTTCTTATTCTTATAAGAAGTCTGTAACTATGGAAGCAGTTAAATCTTCAGATTTACCCGGTGCAATTCTAACATTATCCGCAGAGGCGGAAGGAAAATCCTTCGTAGAAAGTATGGAGGAGTACAAGGAACAAAAGAAAGAAGAAGCTGCCAGAAAGAAACAGGAAAATGAACAAAAGTACGCTGATTCTATGGCAGAACAGCTTCGCAAGTTACAGAAATCAGGCTCACTTAATCTGGAGATGTCTGATGAGTACAGAATGAAGCTGGAATTACTAAAACGTCTATTTCAAATGTTGACCCGTGGAAGAGCGTTGGATGACAGTGGGAATTTAACGCAGGATTCTCCGGAGATTCTGGATTTAAGGTCTCCTTCATACAGAATAGGGACTGAATCGTCAAGCACAAGTGCGTCTGTTAAATCCTTTGGTTCAATATCTATCGGAACAGGCAGCTCTGGTACTACATGGCAAAGGGTAACTGCTACTTCGGGATTCGTAAGTGAGTCAGAGTCTACTACTTTTGCATCATCTGGTATGGTTAAGACCCAGGATGGAAGAAGTATTGATTTTAACATAGAAGTTTCTATGTCCAGAGCATTTACAAGTCAGATTAACACCTTAACAACACAAAACTATATAAAAACAGATCCTCTTGTAATTAATCTGGACACAGATATTGGCAGTGTTACTGACCAGAAATTCCTATTTGACCTGGATTCTGACGGAGATGAAGAGGAGATTTCATTTGCAGGAAAGGGCAGTGGATTTTTAGCTTTAGACAAAAATGGCGACGGGCGTATAGGTGATGGCTCGGAACTGTTTGGAACTAAGAGTGGTGACGGATTTAAGGACCTTGCTGCTTTCGATGAAGATGGCAACGGATGGATTGATGAGAATGACAGTATCTATTCTAAACTTAAGGTGTGGACAAAGGATGAAGATGGAAATGATTATCTGATAAACCTTAAGGATGCAGATGTAGGTGCAATATATCTCGATAATGCCGATACCCAGTTCAGTTTAAAAGACGGGAATAACAGGCTGAATGGAGAGATTAAAAAGACCGGTATATATCTTCATGAGAGTACTGGAGCAGCAGGAACCCTGAATCATGTTGATTTAGCAGTTTAAAAATGGTAATGGTAATAATACAGGAATTGTGATATAATATCCACATTGGCAGTTCGCCATATTCTGAATGAAAAGGCGGACTGCCTCTGTTTTGTATTGGAGGAATCATATGAAAAAGAACAAGATAAGTATTATAAGCATAGTAGTGGTTTTGTTGGCTGTGGCTGTTCTGGGTATCGTATCCATTTTTTCGGAAAGTGTACCTTCCCCATCAACCTATGCCACATTCTGGTCGTTGGTGCCACCTTTGGTCGCCATTACACTGGCTCTGATTACCAAAGAGGTGTACAGTTCACTTTTTGTGGGAATTGTTGTGGGTGGTGTATTTGCTGCTAATTTTAATTTTGAAGGAACAGTTAACACCATATTTCACGATGGAGTCGTTGGAGTTCTTACAAGCAGCTATAATGTAGGTATTCTTATATTTTTAGTAATACTTGGAACTATGGTTGCCCTGATGAATAAATCAGGTGGCTCAAAGGCTTTCGGTATATGGGCTTCCAAGCATATCAAATCAAGACGTGGTGCACAGCTTGCCACTATCGTTCTGGGAGCCCTGATATTCATTGATGACTATTTTAACTGCCTGACAGTGGGCAGCGTTATGAGACCTGTTTCTGACAAGTTTAAGATATCAAGAGCCAAGCTGGCTAATATCATTGATTCCACAGCAGCACCAATATGTATTATAGCTCCTATTTCTTCATGGGCAGCGGCTGTTGCGGGATTCGTTGACGGAGAGGATGGACTTGCTCTCTTTGTCAAGGCTATACCTTATAATTTTTACGCAATACTTACCATAATAATGATGGTAGGTATAGTACTTATGAATGCCGAATTTGGACCTATGGCTGTTCACGAGAAGAATGCAGTTAACGGAGACATATTCTCTGATGGAAAAAATCACGACAATGATATTGAGGAAGAGGATAATCCCCAGTCTCATGGTAAGGTTATTGACCTGTTAATCCCTATTATCAGCCTGATTGTGTTCTGTGTAATTGGAATGATTTATACAGGCGGATTCTTCTCCGGCGAGGACTTTATAACAGCCTTTTCACAGAGTGATGCATCAGTGGGACTGGCACTGGGAAGCTTCTTTGCACTGGTAGTCACAATATTCTTATATTGCGTTAGAAATGTACTGGATTTCAAGAGCTGCATGGATTGTATTCCAGAAGGATTTAAATCAATGGTTCCGGCAATTCTTATCCTGACATTTGCGTGGACATTAAAGGGAATGACAGATATTCTTGG
>CALZFR010000222.1 GCA_945648485.1 uncultured Eubacterium sp.
TAGCACAGGTTATAGGTGAAACAATTGTAATACCTTTAAGAAGAGTACAGAATTTTGCTGTTAGTCTTTCTGAGGGAAGGTTGACAGAAAATGTTGTTGTTAAGCAGAAGAATGAGCTGGGACAGACAGCAGACAACCTTAATAATGCCAGAGAGCAGATTAATGGTCTTGTCAGGGCAATTACAAATGTTACAGATACCATAGGTGATGTAATTACTGATTTTAATGAAGCATTTGCAAAGATGGAGAATTCCATCTCAGAGGTTGATGTTGCTGTAGAAGGAATATCAATGAATATAACCAAGCAGGCAGAGTCAACTATGGATGCTACTAATGAGGTTAATGCAATAGCCGGAGGTATTGATAAAACATCAACTGAGGTTAGTGGATTAAGTGCAAGTTCGGATGCGATGCGCAGATTGAGCCATGATTGTTCTGATAAAATTAACGAACTTGTTAATGCTAATATGAGAACAAAGGAAGATGTCAGCAGTATGCATACACAGGCTGTTGCAAGTAATGAAGCAGCAGAGAATATCCGCAAGGCTGCAGGCTTGATTAATGAGATAGCAGAACTTCTTGCCCTGAATGCCTCAATTGAGGCGGCCCGTGCAGGTGAGAGTGGCAGAGGCTTTGCAGTAGTAGCTTCAGAAATCGGTGGACTTGCCAATCAGTCAGCTCAGGCAGTTGAAGAAATATCCAAGATTATTGATGACCTTATTGATAACTCGGCAAAATCCCTTAGCATCATGGAAAAAGTTAATGGAACAATGGATAATCAGGTTGTTGTACTTAATGATACCCAGCATATTTTTGAGCAGCTGTACCAGGATCTCAACAGATGTATTGAATCCATTGCGGTTATTGGTGATATGACAAGGGAGATTGAACACCAGCGCAGGAGTGTAACAGGTGTTCTTGATACATTGAATTCTATTGCACAGGATAATGCGGCATCATCAGAGGAAACATCTGCCATGACCTCAGAACTGGCTGTGACAGTTAAGAAGTCAATGGATATGCTGGCAGATTTAAAGAAGGACATTGACGAACTTAAGGAAGATGTAGATCGCTTCACTGTATAACTAGTGCTGGCTCAGGATATCTATGTACCATTTTGCTTCGTCAGACAGGTCATCTTCTGTGAAGTTTGTAGTCTTCTGGCATTCCGGTTTAAGGAATGCCGAAGACTCATTTTTATTTGACAGGTTCCATAATACATAACTTATATTATTACTTTCAAGAAGCTCAATCCAGGTGTTGGCAGAAGTTACATCAAGTCCGCCATTACCACTGGCATCACAGATTCCGAATTCACTGACAAACACAGGCAGGCTCTGATTTAGTGCTGACTGGAGTATACCCCGGAGGTCATCTTTATGTGTAGCTGCATAGAAATGAAGAGTGTACATTACATTATCAAAATCAAGAGGGCTGTTTGCTGCTTCGTATAAGTACTGTGACCAGTTAGGAGTTCCTACAAGTATTACGGCATCCTTGTCATTTTGCCGTATTACCGGGATTATCTCATTGGCATAGGATTTAATATCCTGCCATGAAGTTCCACCATTTGGCTCATTGCATATCTCATATATGATGTTGTTATAATTCTGGTACTGGCTGCTTACCCTGGCAAAGAATTCTTTCGCCTCTTCCTTGTATTGCAGAGGATTGCTGTCACTTAGAATGTGCCAGTCTACAATTACATACATTCCCAGATTAGTGGCATGATTGATACCTTCAGTGATAAGATTGTTCAGGGTCTGGCGGTTGTTACCATCGCCTGTGCAGTAGCCATTGTATTCGGCAGTGTACATAGCAAGACGGATAACATTAACACCATAGGTGTCTCTTAGAAAACGGAATGTGTCTTCCTTAACATACTGTGGATACCAGCTGAGTCCGTGGGTGCTTATGCCGCGAAGCATTGCAGGTTTTCCGTTCTTATCCACCAGCTTTCCGTTATTTACTGAGAGGGCACCCAGCGTCTCTCTTCCTGCAAATCCTGATGATGTGCTGGTTGAATTGTTATGGTTTGGATTATCATTGCTGCTGTCAGAATTATTATGATTCGAATTATAGGTCATATTCTCGACTCCTGTATTGCTGGATAAATTTTCATCACTTTGATTAGTATTAATGTTAGATGCAATAGTGGTTTCACTAATTGTGGCTTGGTCGTTGTCACTTATTGATTTACCCTTCGGCAGATATATGCCAATTATAATCCCCAGAGTTAATGCCAGAAGAATGGATAGAATAAATATTGTAATTAAAAGTACCTTGTTTGATTTCATTTATTAGAATTTCCCCCTATTTAAGCATAATGATAGCATATATGTAAGAAAATGTGTTATGATAAATGCAACTATACAATAGCACAATCTGGTGATTTTATCCAGTTGGGAAATGAGGAAATGATGGGACATTTTTATTTTGTAAGACATGGACAGACTGTGTGGAATGTGGAAAATAAAATATGTGGAGCCACAGATATTGAACTTA